>CANRAN010000016.1 GCA_947628595.1 uncultured Clostridia bacterium
TTTTATATATTTATTTTCTTTTATGCAAAAATGTAAGGGCTGACGCACTGCGTTTTTTTACGCTTGTGCGACAGCCCTTCTGTATAATTTACACTGAAAAACAATAACAATATGTAAAGTGTGCCGCATTAAGCCTTAGTAAAATCAAACGAAACACTTTTTGCGGTAAATTTATTTATAATAAAATACAAGGCAATAGGTTTGCCCTGTAATATGCATTAAACCTATTGCCTTGAACACACACTAACTCATCATTCCGAACCGACTGTCAGGCTCTCCTCATACCTCCGAATTAATCAATCACTTAAAACAGTTACTCAATACTATATAACCCCCACAGCGGAATATCTCTTTATTATCTGAAGAAATCACCATACGGAAAGTCATAGCCATCTGTGTTTTGAGAGGATTCCTCATCTTCAGCGGCTTTTTCATCAAGAGTAACATCAAGCTCCTTGGTCTGACCGTCACGATAAATAGTTATCTTTATCTTATCCCCTGCCTTATGCTTTGAGATAACCTGCCTAAGCTGAGCAGAATTTGAAATTTCCGTATCATCAACCTTAGTTATACAGTCATATACCTTTATTCCTGATTTTTCGGCGGCAGAACCATCGGTGACTGCGGATACGTATACACCCGGTTTATCTACCCTGTATATAAACATTGACTGTTCATCAGTAATATCCATAAGGTTTACACCGAGGTATGCTCTTCCGCCCACATATCCCTTTGACTTAAGGTCGTCAAGAATATCGATAATATCATTAACAGGAATTGCAAAACCAAGTCCTTCAACTGATGTGCCCGATGAGGTCGAGCTTGACTTAGCAACAACTATTCCTATCAGATTACCGTTTGAATCAAACAGACCTCCGCCCGAATTTCCGGGATTTATCGCCGCATTTGTCTGAAGAAGATTCATAGTCTTGTTATCAATTTCAATTTCCCTGTCAAGTGCACTTATTATACCGTCCGTCACCGTACCACCGAGTCTTCCCAAGGGATTACCTATCGCAATAGCCGCCTGACCCACGCACAGCTTATCCGAATTCCCGAAAGTGGCAGTCGTAAGACCTGTTTCGTCTATTTTTAGAAGGGCAACATCAAGTGTTGAATCCTTACCTACAAGCTTTGCACTATATGTTTGGGTATTTGTAAGACGTACCTGTATCTTAGATGCTCCGTCTATAACATGATTATTAGTTATAATATAACCGTCTTCGGAAATTATAACACCGCTTCCGGCGGATTGCTGAACATACTGTCCGTAAAAGCTGTCATAGGTGGTTGTTTCCGTTGTTATTTCGACAACCGAATCCTTCACCTTTGCAGCAACTTCCTGAGTGGTCGTCGGCGTAACATCTGTATCGCTTGCCTGTGTTATTTTCAACACGGAGTCATCATTACCTGACCCGGAGTTGTTCTTGCTGCTCTCATTCTCGGAGGATTCAGATGTTAATAAAGAATCACCGTTTGCCAAATAAGATCCGAGAAAGCCTCCGCCGACTCCAACACACGCCGAAAGTACCAATGCTGCCGCTATAATTCCTAAACCCTTACCCTTAGATTTTTTCTTTTCTGGGACAGGCTGCTGATAAACATTTTCACCCTGTGTATTGTCCGCACCATTAGTATATTCAGCATTATACATATTATACTGCGCCATTCCCGGTCTCTGCTGTGTCGGATATACGTTATGATCAACCGGCTCGGTTCTGCTGTAAATCTCAGCTGTTTGCTGTTCCTGCATTGCCTGTGATTGTTGCGGAACATTGTTCTGAGGTCCTGCTGATACCTGCTCAAGAGAGGATATATTCTGTCCATATGTCGGCTCGGATACATCGCTGTGATTTTCCCCCGGAAAACTTCCCGTATTGTTGTTATTTTTAAAATTTCTGTTATCCATATAATAACCTCCATTTATTAATTTCTTTTTTCTTACAATGATATTATAAAATAAACAGCTAAAAAGTGTATCAACAAATATAATATTTTTTTGAAACAATATATTAATTATCACTTAAATTTTTTTAAGTAAATTAATATTTCAACTGAATATGTTTTAACTCTATTTTTTTGTTTTGTCAAGTATATTTTATGCTTAATTATGTATCTACTGAATTATTATTTGTATTTTTCAGGATATTATGATAAAATAATAATTAGGGATATCGGTTAAAAGTAAGGGGGAACAAAGAATTGAAAACAAACTTCCATACACATACGTATCGTTGTCTTCATGCAATAGGAACCGAAAGGGATTATGTCGAGGAGGCAGTAAATAAAGGTTTAGAGGAACTCGGATTTTCCGATCATGCCCCGTTTCCCGACAAGGACTACGGACTGCGTATGAAATACGAGGAGCTTGAAGATTATATTAATGAAATAGACAATCTGAAAAAAGAGTATGAAAACAAACTTAGAATATTCAAGGGGCTGGAGATTGAATATCATCCCTGCTACACAGAATATTATACAACACTTCTGAAAAAATTCAAGTTTGATTATCTTGCACTGGGTGAGCATACCTATACGACAAAATCAGGCTTTTTCAGAAATATATTTTTTGCCGAAAGCACAGACGACTATGTTGATTATGCCTGCGGCATTTCCGAGGCACTGTCTACGGGCTTTTTCACTTTTGTTGCACATCCCGATCTAATGTTTCTAAATGATTTTGCTTGGGATAAAAATTGCGACAAAGCCTGCGATCTGATACTTTGTGCGGCAGAAAAACATAATATACCGCTTGAATATAACGCAAATGGGTTGAGAAGAGGTATAAACCATTACCCGGACGGAGTACGTCATCCATACCCTGATGATCGTTTCTGGAAGCTTGTGAGCGGAAGTAAAATAAGGGTTCTGATAGGTTCAGACTGCCATACTCCGGAGCAGCTTCGCGACGAGTTTGTCATACGTGCAGAGGATAAATGTGCCGAGCTTAAGCTTAATATGATCGAAACTGTATTTTAAAAAGGTGGTTCAATGAAAATAAAAAAACGGAAAAAAATCCTATCGCTTCTTCTTACACTATTCGTTGTTGCGAGTATTCCTGCCTGTAACGGAGGTTCCGATATAAAATCTTCCGAGGCTGTGAAGGATTCTGTTGAACATTCCGAGGAAAAATCCGTGGTTTTACAGGAAAGCTCTCAAAACAATAAGGTATCCTCGGAAGCAGAATTACCACAATCCGCAGAAGAAAGCAGCAAAGCTATTGACAATGCTGACAGCCTTGGATTTCCGGAAGAATGGCAGGATAACGGAATATTTTCCTCCAAATATAAAATGGCATATGAACTTGTTGAAAATATGAGTACGGAGGAAAAGGTAGGACAGCTTCTCCTTGCAAGGTGTCCGACAGTAGATGCAGTTTCAGAGGCTAAGGAATTTCATATCGGCGGATATATTCTTTTTGGAAGGGATATTGACGGACGGACTAAAAATGAAATAACAGCTGAGGTTCGCTCTTGTGTTTCTTCACAGGATATACCTATGATAATAGCTGTTGATGAGGAGGGCGGAACTGTGAGCAGGCTCAGCTGGAATAAGGAGCTTACAGATAAACCTTTTAAATCACCACGTGAACTTTTTGACGATGGAGGTATTCAAGCTATTGTTGATGACGTTAAAAATAAATGTGAACTTATGAAAGAGCTTAATATTAATACTAATCTTGCACCTGTTTGTGATATAAGCAAGATGCCCGGAGATTTTATGTATGACCGTTCACTCGGGCAAAATCCCGATATCACAGCTGATTATGTAGGGCAATATACAAAGGCAAGTCAGGAAAACGGCATTTCCGTCACACTCAAGCATTTTCCCGGATACGGTAATAACGTAGATACACACACCTCAGTTGCCGTTGATAAAAGAAATTATGAAACATTTTTAAATAACGATTTTATCCCATTTAGGGCAGGTATTGATGCAGGAGCACATATGGTGCTTGTAAGTCATAATATCGTTGAATGTATGGATAAAAATAATCCCGCATCACTTTCGCCGAAGGTTCATGAAATTCTGCGGAATGAATTGGGATTTACAGGTATTATAGTTACAGATGATCTTGCTATGGATGCTGTCGATGATTATGTCACAGACCATTCCCCCTATACGTATGCTGTACTTGCCGGAAACGATATGCTTTGTGTTACCGATTATGTTCAGGCATATAATGATATTCTGGATGACATCAATAACGGGGTAATTGATATTGATCTGATAAATCATGCTGCAATGCGTGTTTTAGCTTGGAAAATGATTAAAAATATGCTATAATGATTTCAGACGGATAATAGATCTTCAATGATTTCCTCATAAATCTCCGGCATATTTGCCCCTTCTACCTGCTCAATAGGTTCACCGTCTCTTATAAATATGACACAGGGAACACTTTCAACTTCATAGTGCAGAAAAATATCCGGAGATTGCTCGGCATCAACAGCATAAACATTTATACAGTCTGCGTACTTTTCCGCAATTTCTTCTATAACGGTACCAAGTGCCCTGCTCCTTGTATCCGTATATTCGTAAAAAAATACAAGTGAAGTACCGGTTCCCAGTCTCTCCTCGAAGTCGTATGAATCTATCTGTATAATATAATCATTCATTTTTATCCCTCTCCTATATTTTCTATACATTGGCAGAAGTGTGTATTTCATCGCTGTTTCCATATATTGAAAAAAATTACCACCTGTATAAATAACGGCATTTTTCGCCATACAAAGGTGATATTATAAAAACACAATTTTTTATCTGTTTTTAGACCTGTTATCCAGAGCTATTCTCAATGCAACGGCAGTCTTGCCCACAAAGGGAAGGAGCTTTTGCTGAAATTTCAGCGCATAGCCTATTCCCATTACCATGAGCATTACATAGGCCACACTGATACCAATGGATAGAAGCAGAACAGTAACGATCTGCAAAGCCGGTATTACAGACAAAAGCAGATAAATAAGAAAATCAATAAAATAAAGCAATACAAAAAAAGCAAAAAGAATCCCTCCCTGGAATGTATGAAAGCGAAGGTCGGGATTATTCTTCTCGACAGCAAAGTGTCCTATTACAAAAAGAACACCTATATATGAAATTGCCGATAAAAATTTAATATTTCCATCACTCTCGTTCATATTGCACCTCCGTTCCAGCATATAGTATATTCTATAATATCGGAATAAAAAATTCAAGTGGTATTATATGAACAGGCAGTAAAAGAATATAAAAGATGTGTTTTTCATATATATGTTGAGAAAGCTAACGAGGCACAGCCTCAAGAAAGGAATGAAGCAAAATGACAGGATATTATCCTGAAGGCAGACTTATCACCACGGCGGAAAATATATCCGCTATGCAGTCTATGTCCTCACTTACAGATGCTTTTCACGAAGGCAGAATACTTGAGGGCAGGGCTGTTGTATGCGATTCGGCGCATAACCTTATCGTTGACCTCGGAATAATGAAAGGTATTATTCCCAGAGAGGAGGGTGCTATCGGTATAAGAGAAGGAACTGTGAGAGATATAGCCGTGATATCAAGAGTAAATCGTCCGGTATGCTTTGTTATAACAGATTTCACAAAAAATGAGCTTGGAAAAACCGTTGCTGTTCTTTCAAGAAGACTTGCTCAGGAAAGGTGTATGCATGAATATGTTGAAAATCTCATACCCGGCGATATTATTGATGCAAAAATAACACATCTCGATTCCTTTGGTGCTTTTGCCGATATAGGTTGCGGCATTGTTTCACTGCTCCCTATCGATTCAATATCCGTGTCAAGAATTGACCACCCGAGAGAACGCTTTTCGGTCGGTATGGAAATAAAAGCGATAGTAAAATCCTTTGAGGGAGGAAGAATAAGTCTTACACATAAGGAACTCCTCGGAACATGGGAAGAAAATGTAAGCCGTTTTGAAATAGGAGAAACCGTTGCCGGAATAATACGTTCTGTTGAGGATTACGGTGCATTTGTTGAACTTGCTCCAAATCTTGCAGGTCTTGCCGAAATGAAGGATAATATAAGAGCCGGACAACAGGCAAGTGTATATATAAAAAATATAATCCCATCAAGAATGAAAATAAAGCTTATTATCATTGATACTTTTGATTACGAATATCAGCCTAACACACCGGAATATTTTTATCATGGCAATCATATAGACAAATTCAGATATTCGCCCCCGTCATCGGATAAGATAATTGAAACGGATTTTTCGGCTCTGCAAAACTATGAGCCTGTTCTTCTCGGAATTTAACAATAATAAAATCCCGATACAACGTGATATCTGCATAGATCTTTGACCCGATCTGTATAAAATCGTCTTATACAGGTCGGGTATGCTTATATGTAATAAAGCCTATGCTAAAACGGCTAATATGAAATTTTCCGATATAAAACTTGCAAAATTTATATATTGATACCTTAAAATTGTTGACAGATATTTCAAAGGGTTATATAATATAAACATAATTAATTTAACCGAAAGGAAGTCCTTATAATGGAAAAGAAAAATATAGATTGGGAAAACTTGGATTTCAACTATATTAAAACCGATAAACGCTATGTCTCAACCTATAAAAACGGACAATGGGACAATGGTACACTTATTGAGGATGATATGATAACCATGAGCGAATGTGCCTGCGTGCTACAATATGCACAAACCATTTTTGAGGGTCTTAAGGCATATACCACTCAGGACGGCAAAATAGTTGTTTTCAGACCCGATCTGAATGCGGAAAGACTTGCTAATTCGGCAAGAAGAATGGAAATGCCTGTTTTTCCCGAAGATAAATTTGTTGATGCTGTTGCTCAGACTGTAAGAGCAAATGCCGCATATGTTCCCCCCTACGGAACAGGTGCTACTCTTTATGTACGTCCTTATATGTTCGGTATAAACCCTGTTATCGGTGTTAAACCGGCTGCAGAATTTCAATTCAGAATATTTGCAACACCTGTTGGTCCATATTTCAAGGGCGGTGCTAAGCCCCTTACTATCAAGGTAAGTGATTTTGATAGAGCCGCTCCTAACGGTACAGGCTTTATTAAGGCAGGTCTTAACTATGCAATGAGCCTCCATGCTATCGTTACGGCACATAATGAGGGCTTTGCGGAAAATATGTATCTTGACCCTAAAACCAGGACAAAGGTTGAGGAAACAGGCGGAGCTAACTTCCTGTTTGTAACAAAGGACAACAAGATTGTCACACCTAAGTCAAACAGCATCCTCCCCTCCATTACAAGACGCTCTCTTATGACAGTTGCTAAGGATTATCTCGGTCTTGAGGTCGAGGAGCGTGAGGTTTATCTTGACGAGCTTGGTGACTTTGCCGAGTGCGGTCTTTGCGGTACTGCCGCTGTTATCTCTCCCGTAGGCAAAATAAATGACCATGGCAGAGAAATATGCTTCCCGAGCGGTATGGACGAAATGGGACCTGTCACAAAGAAACTTTATGATACTCTTACAGGTATACAAATGGGTACGATTGAGGCTCCCGAGGGTTGGATAAAGGTTATAGAATAATTACCCGTTTTTCTTACGCACTTATAAAAAATAACCTCTCCATGTTTTGCTCACAGCTTACATGGGGAGGTTTTCTGTATAACTGTAAAACGGACAACCATAACGGGCTGTCCGTTCTCCTTTTAATCATTCCTCTGCCTTCTTACCGAAAATATTAAATCTGAAGAGCTTTGACTCATCCTCGGGTTTCTGACACTCAATATGTGCATTAGAAATCTTACCGCCCTCGATAAGCTTTGTAAGACCAATGAGCTGACAAAGCTTACTCTTAAGATTAAGACGGTCGCCCTCATCCGTTACGAGAAATACATCTCCCTCGCACTTATCAATCTCCGAAAGAAATTCCTGTACTTCTACATCATGTAATTCTATTGTTGCCATAATTAATCTCTCCTTAAAATTTGATATACAGATTTTATCTGTTGAATTTATTATAACACATAAGTTTGTTTTGTCAATATCTTACATTAAAAAATCGAGTAATTTTTTGTTAAATATGTTAGAATAATCATGTTGATTTTTATATAATTTTAACAATTATCACACTTTTATGATATTATTCTGCCATCACTGATTTTTATTCGGCGTTTTGCCCTTTCTGCAATAGAATTATCATGTGTTATCATTATAACCGTTACACCTTCATCATTCAGGGATTTTATAATTCCAAGAACCTCCTCACCCGATTTTTTGTCAAGACTTCCTGTCGGTTCATCAGCAAGAAGTATTTTCGGCTCTGATGCTATGGCACGAGCAACCGCAACCCTTTGCTGCTGTCCTCCCGAAAGTTCACATGGAAGATGATTTTTCCTTGAAGAAAGTCCAACTCTTTCAAGGGCAAACTCGGCAGCATACTTCCGCTGTTTTTTACCTATCCCTCTATACAAAAGAGGAAGTTCTGTATTTTCAAGTGCACTTAGTGTCGGAACAAGATTAAAGCTCTGAAAAATAAAACCTATAATTTTACTGCGTATATAGGTAAGCTGCTTTTCATTAAGCGTTGAAATTTCAATTCCGTCAAGCATATATATTCCGTCTGTCGGTGTATCAAGACAGCCTAATATATTCATCAGTGTGGATTTTCCCGAACCTGACTGACCTACAACAGCTATAAATTCTCCTTCGACCACATCAATATTTATATCACTAAGGGCGTGTACAATGCCTCCCCTTGTTATATAATCCCTGCTCAAGTTTTTAAGAGATATAATACTTTCCATTTAAAACTCTCCGATATATTTTTTTATATTTTTTCCTGTTATAAAAATAATATACAAAAAACAAAGACCTCCGGTTGGAGATCGTTGTTTTTTTAATGCTTACCCGGACGTTCAAATGTCTTTGTATTACCGCCCCTTATATTATTATCATGGGGATTATTATTCTGTATTTTCGGCATAGTCGGACTATGTGCGGGTCTTTTCTGCTGCGGATTCCTATTCGGCTGCTGTTTTGTTGAACCTCCCTGCCGTTTTACAGAATCAGGTCTTTCTTTTGTACGTTTAGGTGCCTTGACGTATGTTACAGGCTCTTTATCATCTTTAGAAACTGCTGCTCTCTTTGCTGCCAATTTTGCACGCCTTTTCTGTTTTTGCTTTGGCTCAATAAAAAGAATATAAACACTCGTAAGTATAACAAGTGCGAGATCCACAACAATTATCAAAAAGCCTATGAGTGTATATCCGGTTGAAAACTCAACACTACCCTCACTCTCTGTGGTAAGACCCGCATTCTCATCATACGGAGGTAAATTTCTGATACTGTCAATCTGTTTACCGTTTCTTGAAGCATATTCCTGCAAATATACATTATTATCACTGTATATGACAGCCTTCGGTGTGAGAGAAAAAACACTATCTTCAAGCTCCGGCGGATTTTTATAAAATACAACAGCCGATAAATTCGAACATTCGTTGAAAGCTCCGGCTTTCAGGGTTGTTTCCCCGTTAAACTCTGCTCTGAGGAGTCTACCGCAGCCGTCAAAGGCATTTTCATCAATTTCCTTAAGTGTTGTGGGAAACACTACCCTGCTCAACCCGCAATTCCTGAATGAGTTCTTGCATATTTTCTTGACCCCGTCACCTATTTTTATATTCTTCAGCCCTGCACATCCCTCAAATGCACTTTCGTTAATACTTGAAACATTCGGGGGAGTTTCAAAGCTTTCAAGTCCGGAATCCATGAATACCGAGCTTTCAATAGTGTTTATACCATTAGGAAATTTCACCGTTTTCAGGGCGGTACAGCCGCAAAATGCCCTTTCCCCTATTTGCGCAACAGATGAGGGAATATATATATTGCTTAAAGCCGTACAATCCTCAAATGCAGATGTATCTATTGAATTGACGGAGCTTGGAAGCATGACCTGCTTTATCTTACTATTCCCGGCAAATGCATAGCTGCCTATAACCTTTACATTATCGGAAACACTTTTAACCTCACTGTCACCTGTGTATTTGATAAGTATTCCGTCGCCTATGGTAACAAAATCACTTTTCTGTGCCTTCATCCACTTGGTATTTTCAAGAGCATATTTACCGAACGATCTCAATGCCTTAGGCACACCCGGAGAGGAAAGTGATGTGCAGTTCAGGAACGCATAATCTCCTATGCTGTCAAGACTATTCGGCAGATTAATTTTTTCAAGGGATGTACATTCAGAGAACGCATAATTGCCCAAATCTGTCAATCCGTCCGCAATATTGATATCTGTTAATTTTTCACAGCCCGAAAATGCAAAATTACCTATTCTTATAACAGAACCGGGTATCTGTACCTTCTTGAGTGTCACGCAATCCTGAAATGCACCATCCTCGATTTCCCTAATGGTTTCCGGTATTTCGAGTTCCTTTATTGTTTCATTTTCCCTGAAAGCAGCTGTTCCGATTGATACAACCGTATAACCCTCAACACTGTCGGGAACAGATACAAACAGGCTCTTCCCCTCATAGCTTATTATTTCCGCAGTTTTGTCCTCGTCCGACAGCTTATATCTGAAATCGCCGTTATCCATTACATTTGCCGCAACAACAGCAGGTGCATGGATAAAGCATACAGACATGACGGACACTGTCAGTACAGCAATAAATTTTCCTGTTTTTTTTATCATTACTTTCTCTCCGTTTTCATCTGGATTTATTCACATTATGCCTGTATTCCTTAGGTGTCATATTAAATTTCTTTTTGAATATCCTGTTAAAGTATGAAAGGTTTGTTATCCCTATCATTTCGGCAATTTCAGTTATCTGCATACCCGTATTAATAAGGTGGTTTGCAGCAATGTTAAGCCTGTAATCGTTGATATATTCTATACACGTCATTCCCATGTATTTCTTGAAAAATCTCATGAAGTAATGCTTGCTTAGATTAACACATTCCGCAAGCTCATCTATCGTGATTGGTTTCATATAATTTTCATCTATATAGTCTAAAATGGTTTTTATGTTTCTTGTGGTATTATCCTTTATATTCGGCTCATGCAGTTCCGGACGGAAGAAATATTTGAAAAGGATGAAAAACATATTATACAGCCCTGATTTTATTCCTATCTCAAAATAATCCCCCTT
The DNA here is from genome assembly GCA_947628595.1 of uncultured Clostridia bacterium. GTDB lineage: Bacteria > Bacillota > Clostridia > Oscillospirales > Acutalibacteraceae > UBA1213. The sequence goes on from CANRAN010000016.1 coordinate 11,095, forward strand.
ATTATCAAACAAATTAATAAGATTTTTTATACTCAATACAAGCTCATCATAGTGTTCCGAATCCTTTGAAATAACAACAGGGTTAATATACATCCCCTCAAGATATGGCGTTAGATATTTTATTGCACAGCCGTCTGTATTATTTCCCGTTATCATACTGAAACTGAATATTATGCTTGTAAATTTTGTCCTTATATTTTCATAATGTCTGAACGAATGAAGCAAACATGGATTTACTAAAATTACATCACCGGCTTTTACATGATATTTTTCAAGGTCAATACATTCCTCAAATTCCCCGCTTTCCACATATACTATTTCCATTTCCTCATGCCAATGCATAGGATAGGTCGTGAAAAAATCTGGCATAATCGTTCTTACAACAGTATATGGCATTAAAAAGTCGCCCTTCTGACCTGCTTCCTTGAGGTATTCAAGTTCATCAAACTGCATATTAACCCTCCCTGTATTAGTAGCAGTGACTACATTACTTTTTATATGTATTTCATTAATTCAATTCAGTATAATTATTTTTTTATATAATAATTAAAACAAATACAATAGTATTATATTACGATTAATTAAATTCATCAAGTACAATAACATATTTTTTTAACATAATAATACCTTTTTTCGGAAAACAGATTACTTTATTTAACAAAAACTCTGATTCTTCCTGTAATTTCCAAAAAGCATAATAAAAGCGTGCAGTATTGTTAAAAATAGTGAAAAATTTTAGTCGATTTTTTATAACTATTGTAAATTTGTCGGGTATATGTTATAATTATCTCGGTTTGTATCAATGGCTCTATTACACAGAATATTGCCTGAGATGCTTAATTATTGACTTTAATCAATTCAAAGAAAGGATTGCGGTATATGTATAAGATAGTCAGAAAAAAGGAGCTTAATCCCACGGTAACTCTCATGGAAATTGAGGCTCCCCTCATTGCTAAAAAAGCTGAACCGGGACAATTCATTATTTTCAGAACAAAGGATGACAGCGAACGTGTCCCCCTCACCATAGCTGATTTCGACAGGGATAAGGGTACAGTTACGATTATCTTTCAGATTGTCGGCGGAGCTACTATGGAGCTTAATACCCTGAACGAGGGCGATTGTCTGCATGATTTTGTCGGTCCCCTTGGCAAGCCGAGCGAAACAGAGGGTTTAAAAAAGGTTGCTGTTGTCGGCGGAGGTGTAGGCTGTGCAATAGCTTATCCTATCGCCAAAAAGCTTCATAACCTCGGATGTGAGGTACACAGTATCGTTGGCTTCAGAAATAAGGATCTTGTTATTCTTGAGGATGAATTCAAAAATGTAAGCTCTGTCCTTAAAATAATGACAGATGATGGAAGCTACGGTGAAAAAGGTCTTGTTACAAATGCACTTGAACAGCTTATAAAGGACGGCAATAAATATGATGAGGTTATTGCCATTGGTCCTGTTATCATGATGAAATTTGTTTCTCAGCTTACAAAAAAATATGATATAAAAACCGTTGTAAGCATGAACCCGATCATGATCGACGGCACAGGTATGTGCGGCGGCTGTCGTTTGACAGTCGGAGGAGAAACGAAATTCGCCTGTGTTGACGGTCCTGATTTTGACGGTCATCAGGTTGATTTTGATGAAGCTATGCAAAGGGGCTCTATGTATAAGGATTTTGAATCAAATGTCCGTGAGGCATCCTGCAATCTGCTAAAACAGGAGGTAAAATAATATGGCTATACAGAGAAATATGGATCCAAAAAAATGTCCCATGCCTGTTCAGGATCCGCAAGTAAGAAGAACTAATTTTGAAGAGGTCGCTCTTGGTTATACCTATGAAATGGCTGTCAACGAGGCTAAGCGCTGTCTTAACTGCAAAAATAAGCCTTGCCGCACTGCCTGTCCGGTACAGATAGATATACCTGCCTTTATAGAAAGAGTTGCCAACGAGGATATGGAGGGGGCATATCAGATTATATCTCAGTCAAGCTCACTTCCGGCTGTATGCGGTCGTGTTTGTCCGCAGGAAACCCAATGCGAGTCAAAATGTGTAAGGGGTATAAAAGGGGAACCTGTCGGAATAGGCAGACTCGAAAGGTTTGTAGCCGATTATCACCGTGAGCATTGCACAGAAAAACCGGAAATACCTACTCCCAACGGGCATAAGGTTGCTGTAATCGGTGCAGGTCCGAGCGGTCTAACAGCAGCAGGCGATCTTGCCAAGCTTGGATATAAGGTAACGGTCTATGAAGCACTTCACCTTGCCGGAGGAGTTCTGGTATATGGCATACCTGAGTTCAGACTTCCAAAAATAATCGTGCAAAAGGAAATTGATAATCTTAAGGCTATCGGTGTAGACATTGAAACCAATATGGTTATAGGTAAGGTACTTACCATAGATGAGCTTTTTGAAATGGGTAATGAAGCTGTTTATATCGGAAGCGGTGCGGGTTTGCCAAGATTTATGAATATCCCCGGAGAAAGCCTTAAGGGAGTTTATTCCGCAAATGAATACCTTACACGTATAAATCTTATGAAGGCATATAAGGAGGGCAGCAAGACACCGATTAAGCACAGTAGAAAAGTTGCTGTTGTCGGCGGCGGTAATGTTGCTATGGATGCCGCACGTTCTGCGAAGAGAATGGGAGCAGAGGAGGTTTATATTGTATATAGACGTGGTATGCAGGAGCTTCCTGCCCGTAAGGAGGAAGTTGAACACGCCGAGGAAGAGGGCATTATCTTTAAAACACTTACAAATCCCGTTGAGGTACTTGGGGATGAAAACGGTAATGTATGCGGTATGAAATGTGTTGAAATGGAGCTTGGCGAGCCTGATGCAAGTGGCAGGAGACGTCCTATTGTAAAGGAAGGCAGCGAATTTGTGCTTGAAGTAGATACAATGATAATGTCGATAGGTACAAGTCCTAATCCGCTTATAAGGAGTACAACACCCGGTCTTGAAACAAATAGGCATGGCTGCATCGTTACAGATGGGGATGACGGTCTGACAACAAGAGAAGGTGTATATGCCGGTGGTGATGCTGTTACCGGTGCAGCAACTGTTATACTTGCAATGGGTGCCGGAAAGGCTGCGGCAAAAGCGATTGATAAATATATTAAGGAAAAGTCCTGAGCTGCTGCCTGATAATATTGACAAGCATACTGTCAAGGTTATTATTTTGCCTACAAGCATTATGCTTGACAGAAACTCCATAACTCTTGAAAAGGGAAAAACACAGACTATTAGTACTACTATACTCCCCACTAATGCGACCGAAAAAAACATTACATGGTCAAGCACAAATAAAAACATTGTAACCGTATCAAACGGCAAGATTACCGCCGTAGGTCCCGGCACAGCATCTATCAATGTAAGTACAGTAAATGGAAAAAATACTAAATGTACAGTGAAGGTCATAGTTAAACCGACAAGTGTAAAAATTAACAAAACATCATTGACACTTGAAAGGGGCGAAAGCTATACGCTCGGCACTACATTATATCCGAATGATACTACCGAAAAAAATCTTACATGGACAAGCTCAGACACCAATATTCTCTCTGTTTCAAACGGTAAGGTTACTGCAAAGACCGCCGGAAAGGCTACCGTTACCGTTAAAACCTCTAACGGCAAAACGGCAACCTGTAAGGTAAGAGTATATGTTGTAAATTATAAAAAAGCATACACTGCCGATCAGGTATATAGTGATATAAACTATCTTCAGAAATCCTACCCCGATATTATAAAGGTATCATCCATAGGTAAGAGTGTAAAAAATCGTGACATCAAGCTAATTCAGCTTGGAAAAGGAAATAAGAAGGGCTCTTATAGTTGGTGGTATTCATGCAAGAGAGCGTATCACCGTTTCCTATATAATGCGCTGCATCGAGGAGTATGCGTATTCATATAAAAATAATTATACCTATGGCGGCT
>CANRAN010000017.1 GCA_947628595.1 uncultured Clostridia bacterium
GCTGTTAAGGCTGTTGAGGCTGTTGACGATTGTGTCGGACAGGTTATCAAGGCTATAAAGAAAATGGACGGTATAGCCCTTATCACAGCCGACCACGGTAATGCGGATAAGATGCTTGATGAAAACGGCGAGCCGTTTACTGCACACACGACAAACCTTGTTCCGTTTGCTGTTGTAAATCATCCCTGTGAGCTGCGTGACGGCGGCAGACTTGCAGATATAGCACCGACTATGCTCAAGCTTCTCGGTCTTCCCAAGCCCGAGGAAATGGACGGGGAGAGCATCATAAAATAAATATAATTTTATACAATAAAATTTATGCCCGACTGTAACGGCACTGCCTGCTTACAGTCGGGCATAATGTTTTTAAATTTTGTCAACTGCTTTTTAGATCTGAATTGACCGATACGATTGATTCAAATGCATTGATTGCTGCTTCACTGTCGGGTGTAACAGCAACAAATACATACGGATATTTTATATCTGTTCTGCTTGAGGTAATCATTGAATACGCATTATCCCCAATGGTTTTGTAGGTTGTTGTTTTTTCGGCTATGTAGTCATTTACAGCCTGCATAAGCTGTTCTTGCCTATCCTCTGAGGAAAGCCTGAAACAAGCTATTTCCGTGAAATTATCAGTCCTTGCGGATATATACATTGAGCAGTCCAAGACGGTTCCCTCCGGGATATCATAATATTTAGAAATATTGGAGGAGGAAATTTCCGAAAGATTATCATAATTCATTTTTTTAATGACCTGTGAGGTGATTTCTGATGATGTATATTCCTTTTTATCACTCCCGGTTCTTTGCGACAGGAAAACTGTGATGAATGACATAATAACCGAGATGATAAGGATCAGAGCTACTATCAGTATTGTAAGGGCTATATTATTCTGCTTTTGCTTTGTATTTTTCAAGCCTCTCACCTCACGATTTGTAAATTTATATAAAAAACGACCCATTCTCTCCGATTATTATATAATTTTTTAACGGATAATGCAACTACAATCTTGTAACACTTATGATTTGAGTAGGATAATATTGCTGTTTTATAGCTTAGGAAGATATCTGATAAATAAAAAAATGGCACAGGAAACCTGCACCACTTAAGAATCAAAAGTCCGCCTAACCGTACTTAGCCAATTATAACCTGCCTACGAGAAAAGCAGGTGGGTATCCTCCCCATGATTTCATACTCCCTTCGTCCGCATAGCGGGAGGTCTGAAGTCCACCACAGGAGCCGAATTCCCGATTTAAGGGTTGTAGGGTTATATGAGGCATCATACGCATCAGGCAGACGATTTAAACAAAATTACTTACCTATGACAGCTATTATTATACAACATTAATACTAAAAAATCAATAGCTAATTTCAAATTATTATATTTTATTATTCCATCATTTTATCAAAATTATCCTCAAAAATTTCGGAGATTTCGTCAAGCAAGTCCTCATCCTCAATTTCTGCAAGCTGCGGCTCGCCGTTTTCGTCCTCAACAGCCTCGAAAATCATATATGTGCTGCCTGATTCGATATCCTGCTCCGGAAGATCAAAGGTTGGCATAAGTGCATAATAATGACCGTCCTTATAATCAATTTCATCAAGAACCTCGAACTCGTACTCATTTCCTTCTTCGTCAAGAAGAGAAATAAGGTCAACCTCTTCCATATCCTCATCATTTGTAATCTTGTCGTTTTCGCTCATATTAACAGCTCCGTTCAAAATAACTTTATATGGGTAAATACATAGAATCTACCGCTTACAAATTATTCTATACTTATTTCGGTGATAAGTCAATAGCAAAAAAAGGTTTTAATAAAAATATTATTAGACATTATTAAGTTAGTCCCCTGTGATTTTCGGACGTTATGTACAAAATCGGTCTGAAACAGATAAAATTCAGCTTTATTCTTATTTAGCTTAACTTCATGATAATATATACATATAATTTTTTTAAAAAAGTTTAAAAAAACTATTGACATTTTACAAATAGGTGGTATAATGGTATCAAGATAAAAAACCGAAAGGAACCATGGACTGTATGGTTTTTCGGATGAGTCTAATCCACGAAAGGAGGCAAGCTCCGATGGGCGAAATAGAACCCGTTCATTTAGGTGAACGTTATGCCTCTTGGTGTGAGGTCTTCTGCAAAGAGAAGAGAGTCTGAGAATGGATTTTTTGGGCGGAAGTTAGGACAGATCCGTTTGGCTTAGCAGGCGGCAACGGTCAGTAACAGCCCTTGAGTGTGTGGTATTTAACCGTGATTTCCCGTAGTTCTTTGATTTGCATGAAGGTGTCCGACGATGACGGTCAGCGGCTCATATTACATAGTGTGAGAGCAAGGACAGCCTCGAACCGAGAAACTACAATTGAATAAAGCACCTCGTTGTTTCACTATAAGTTTTGGTTGCGTGGGTGCTGTGAACCGTATGGCACACGGTGTTCCCACAGGTTGGGGTTGTGCCGCAGGCTGAACAGGTAATATGCACCGTTTGCACCGTTGCTTTATATTGATAGTTTGGGTTGACAGATAGCTTGCGGATTGGGTTGGTACTCGTTTCCGTTGCATGGTTGAAGTTGGTTTTTATAGGTAGTCTGTTGATTCCGGATTGTTGATATGTGTGGGTGCAGATAGGTTAAACGCAGGTTTTGCTTATAAATATAATATACTTAGTTAGGACTGTATCCAATGTAATATTCAGCTTTAGGGCGTTTGCCCACGGTTAGATTGTATGTTTGGGTTGATTCCGATGATTAGTTAGTAAAGATAACATATTACTCATTTCTCCTATATTTTTCGCCCCCGGCAGCGGCAGCTGTCGAGGGCGAAGACTTTTTTGCTACTTTTTAAGCATTTCTTCAAGTGCTTTTGCAAGCTGATCGGGACATGATGTTCCTCTACCCTTGCAGTCAATTCCTTTGCAGCGTTCTATGACATCTTCTGCCCTCATACCCTTCACAAGGGAGGCAATGCCCTGTGTGTTTCCGTTGCAGCCGCCGTTGAATGTTACATTAGTTATTATACCGTCATCAAGTTCAATTTCTATTGAACGTGAGCAGGTGCCGGTTGTTTTATATACCGTCCTCATATTGGTTATTTCCCTCCTTGTTATTTAAAAAGACCGATGCTCCGCCGCATCGGTCTTTTTGTTAAATCAGTCGCTTGTATAGGGAAGAAGAGAAAGATATCTTGCACGCTTGATAGCAACTGTGAGATCACGCTGATGACGTGCACAAGTTCCTGTTACTCTGCGGGGAAGAATTTTTGCTCTTTCAGAAATAAAACGACGAAGTCTTGATATATCCTTGTAGTCGATTGTTTCTACCTTATCTACACAAAAAGCACAAACCTTTTTACGACCCTTACGGCCGCCTCTGCGGTTATCTCTTTCGACTTTTTCAGCCATCTGATGTTCCTCCTATCCTTAAAAATTAAAAGGGTAAATCCTCATCCGAAGGCATATCCGTAAAATCGCCAGTGTCACCCTGCGAATAAGCAGTGACAGGCTCATTGCCCGATGATGCCGATGAATAGGATTGTCTGTTGTAGCTGTTTCCTCCACTGTAAGAAGAATCACGCTTTGGCTCACAGAACTCAACATTATCAGCATATACCTCAAAAGTATAACGCTTGGTTCCGTCCTGAGCTGTATATGAGCCTGTACGGATCGATCCCGTGATTGCTATACGCTGACCCTTTCCAAAATATTTGCATATAAACTCTGCTGTCTGTCGCCATGCAACGATATTGATAAAATCGGCCTGCTTTTCTTCGCCCGCTTTTGTAAACTGGCGATCCACAGCAATGCTGAATCTTGTCATCGCTATGCCTGACTGCGTATGACGGAGCTCAGGGTCTGCGGTGAGTCTGCCTATTAAAGATACATTGTTCATTATACAGGATCTCCTCCATTAAGCTTCTTTCTTAACGATCATTGAGCGGAGAACACCGTCCGTAATCTTTGAAACTCTGTCGAGCTCTGCCGGGAAAGCTGATTCTGATTTGAAGTTAAAGAGGACATAGTATGCATCTGTCTCCTTGTTGATAGGATAGCAAAGTCTTCTTTTACCCCATTCGTCTACGCTTTCAACGGTAGCATTCTTTTCGATAAGAGCCTTAAACTTATTGACGATCTCAGCCACAGCATCTTCACCTTGTTTCAGAGAAACAACGAATACAGCCTCGTAAGAATTGATAACTGCCATTTTCTGCACCTCCTTCCGGACTTTCGGCTCCCATAGGAGCAAGGAATATGTAGTTACTTTTACATAACAGATTGATTATAGCATTGAAATTTCTAAAAGTCAAGGGCTAATTTATATGTGAATGCTCAGAAGTCAAGAAAAGGCAAGCAGTAGCTAAATATGCAATGAAAAAGGCCTGCGTTGTAAATAGATATGAACCATTTTTCCCATATTAAATTTTATTATTATTCTGGCAATTTACTTATACAGGAAATATTTAAAAAGTTTGTTTGCTTTTCGTACCATTTATCATTTTTCTATAATTTAGTTTGTATTTTGTTGGTTTTTTTCAATAAGTATTAATGTATAAAATTTGTTAAAGTTATGATATAATCATTTAATAGAAAATAATGGATACAGAACAGTATATTTCATTATCATATAGCTTTGGTGATAATCTCAATATAAAAAAGGATGTGCATTATGAAGTACAGATTTATTTCTGACAGCCATACCCACAGCGAATGTTCCTTTGACGGAAACGACAGTGTCATAATGATGTGTGAGCAGGCAACCGCAATAGGGCTGTATTCACTCACCATAACGGACCATTGTGAATGTAACGAATACTTCGGGAAAAATGTGCGCGCGGACATATCACGTTCGGTTCTTCAGACCTCAAAGGCACGGGCTATGTATCATGACAGAATCCGCGTATATACAGGTATCGAGCTTGGTCAGCCGACCCAGGATGTTGAAGCGGCGGACGATGCACTTTCTTTATGGGATTATGATTTCGTTCTTGGTTCACTTCATAACCTCAGAAATGAACAGGATTTTTATTTTCTTGAATACACCGAGGAAAATGCCTGTTTCCTGCTTGACAGATACTGCGACGAGCTTCTGGAGGTTGCAAGGCAGAACCTTTTTGATTCGCTTGCCCACCTTGACTACCCACTGAGATATATTATAGGAAATGCCGGACTCAAACTTGATTTACGACATTTTTACGAAAGAACTGATGAGATTCTGAAAACACTGGTTAAAAATGATAAGGCACTTGAAATAAATACCTCCGGACTTCGTCAGATCATAGGCAGAACACTTCCGGAAATGAGTGTAATAAAGCGTTTTCGTGAGCTTGGAGGGAAATATATAACCCTCGGCTCGGATGCTCACCGTTGGGGCGACATATGCTCCGGAATTGAGAATGGTCTTGATATGCTGCATGAATGTGGATATACTCACTTTACCGTTTATGAAAAGCATAATCCGAAATTGCTTCCGATTCTTTAAAAATTCTGATATATGCTGATATCAACGTAATTTTTCTTTAGACATTGCAATAAAAGCGATTTTGTATTATAATATTATCATTAAAGTAAATGGAGGAATAAAAATGATAAGAGAAATTTCCAAATCAATTAAGTATATCGGTGTAGATGATCCCGATATAGAACTTTTTGAAAGTCAATATACCGTGCCGGATGGAATGTGCTATAATTCATATATTATTCTCGATGATAAAATTGCATTGTTCGATACAGCCGACAAAAGAGTAACCGATGAGTGGTTTGCGAACCTCGACAAGGCTCTTGACGGAAGAACACCTGATTATCTTGTGATAAGTCACCTTGAGCCGGATCATGCATCAAATATCCAGAGGGCTGCCGAGAAATATCCGGACATGAAGCTTATCGGTAATGCAAAGACATTTTCCATGCTTCCGCAATTCTTTGATTTTGACATTGAAGGAAAAACAATTACAGTAAAAGAAGGCGATACCGTAGATCTCGGCTCACATAGGCTTACATTCTATATGGCTCCTATGGTACACTGGCCTGAGGTTATGGTAACATACGAGCAGACTGAGGGTATTCTGTTTTCGGCGGACGGCTTCGGTAAGTTCGGCGTAATGGATGCCGATCCCGAAGACTGGGCTTGTGAGGCAAGAAGGTATTATTTCAATATCTGCGGAAAATACGGTATGCAGGTACAGACGCTTCTGAAAAAGGCTTCCGCTCTTGATATTAAGACCATTTGTCCTCTCCACGGTCCGATATTGAGCGAAAATCTCGGATATTATATAGGTCTTTATGATACATGGAGTAAATACGAACCTGAAACAGAAGGTATATTTGTCGTATATTCGTCTATCCATGGAAATACAAAGCAGGCTGCACTTAAGCTCTATGATATGCTCAAAGAGAGAACGGATAATAAACTCGCAATTTCTGATCTCGCAAGGAGTGATATGGGCGAAAATATCGAGGATGCTTTCCGTTACAGCAAAATGGTTATGCTCTCTCCTTCCTATGACGGCGGTATTTTCCCGATAGCAAATGATTTCCTGCATCATTTACAGATAAAGGGATTCAAAAACAGAAAGGTTGCTATTGTTGAAAACGGCTCATGGGCACCCTCTGCCGCAAAGGTAATGCGTGAGTATTTTGAAAAAATGAAAAACATTGAGATTTGTGATGTCAGCGTAACTATAAAATCCACTCTAAAAGAGGATACTCTCAAAAAGCTTGAGGAGCTCGCCGATGCCATTGTAAAAATGTAGAATAAACCCATTTGACCCCGACTGAGTCTGAAGCCCGGTCGGGGGTCATTTTTTGGTATAACAATAAAAGCTTGCCCTATTGCAACATATTCAGTTTTATTCTTATTGTACGCCGTTCCTCGTCCTCCAACAGACTTATTCCTGTATGGTCAACCTTATGGCTGCTGTCAAGAAATTCGTTTGCCGCTTCAATATAATGGTATATTCTATGATTAGGGGCATTAAAGAGATTTTCCTTGCAGTCTTCATAGTCAATTCCGTCGCATATAGTGACATACAAGTATTTGCTGTTATCATTGACACGGTCTACAATGTATTGCACTATCTCATTATCGGTATCATTATCAAATCGGTCAATTACAATTCCGTCCACATTATAATAGTTTAACTCCATGGAATTACATTCGGGAAGGAAAAAATTAACATTAGTCTGCTCACTATCCCCATCCATGGGATCAACGCTGTGTCTTTTTTCGATCTCATATTCACTCAGATTGAAAAACTCATAATTAATTTCGTCCGTTCCGTCATCCCATGTCGGATCAACATGATACCAGTTTCCGTCAAGTTCTGCAATATTCCACATATGCCTTACATCATCTGCATAGCCTTTGACTGTATATGCCGATATACCGGACTTTGCAAGCAACATCTGGAATGCCTTTGCATATCCCTCACATACAGCTGAGCCATCTACAATCGCTCCGTACGAGGTAAAATATCTCCAGCCGTCCGAAATACTTTTGACACCCTCAGCATAGCTGCAACAGTTCAAAAGGCGATCATGCAAAAGCTTTTCCTTTTGGTAGTCATCAGTCGCACTATCTACACCCTCAAGTAGCTTGTCCATTTTTTGGGATATACGTTCTATATAGATCTCACATTCTGTCGCAGACAGTTGAGAGTAGCACTCAACAACAGTGCTGCCCTCGTTATATGCATATCCGAAGGTATTATTGATCCAGAAAATTTCAGGATGATCAGTCAAAAATGCATCCAATGCGTGTTTAACCGAGGCCTCCGGCATTTCCACACCGGATACTACAATATATTCCGTTTTATAGCAGCCTTGCTCATTCTTGCTTTTATCTATGCAATACAGATTCCTGTCAAGCTTATGATATAGATATTTCTCATTTTCATCCCTAAGCATATTATAAGCATAATCGCAATCCGGCTCAACTGTATCTATCGCAGTCAATGTTATCCTGCCATCTACCTTTTCATAGGATGATGGGCCGCTGTCCACAGGATCTATGCTCACTGCCTCAAGTCCCTGCTCCTCAGCGTTATTGCCAAGGCACTCAATCATAAGTAATACACAGGAAACAATAAGACTCAAGGAAAAACCGAAAAATAAAGTATATAGTATTAAGGATATTTTCTTTCTCACACTATCACTCTTTACCTGCTCTGTAATTACAAGCCGCCATCAGCGGCATATTTTATTGTTTTTTCGCCTTGCCCTGTGACGCATCCTTCTGCTGATATGCCTGAAGTCCCGCACGTGTCTTTTTGAGATCGGCAAGATTCTTGCTAAGCTCCTCATCAGCCTTTTTCATAATTCCGTCTATATAGCTGTTTGCCGCTTTTTTTATCTGTGCAGCCTGATTATTGGCATTGAATATAATTTCCTTTGCCTTTTCCTGAGCCTGCTTTACAATTTCACTCTGCTGAACCATAGCTCTCGCTCTTTCCTCCGCTGCCTGAACTATACGCTCAGCCTCATCCTTGGAATTATTGATTATATTTGTCCTATCTGCCGCAATGCTCTTTGCCTGCTTTACCTCAATAGGCAAATTCGTGCGGATCTCGTCTATTATCTCCCTCAGTCTTTCGGTATTTACAACTGTCTTACCACCGCTGAGCGGAAGTGTAAAAGCATCATCAAGCACGCCCTGAAGATCTTCAATAAGCATATCAATTTTCATTTTTAATTTCTCCTTTGTCTTATTCTTTGAATTATTTCATCCTGTACACACTTGGGAACAAACGGAGAAATATCTCCGCCGAGAATTCCCACTTGCTTTACTATACTTGAGCTGAGATACATATTTTCAGCACTCGTTGTCAGGAATACTGTTTCAATTTCACTGTTCAGCTTATTATTTGTAAGAGCCATCTGAAATTCATACTCAAAGTCGGAAACAGCCCTCAGACCCTTGACAATAACATCCGCATTATATTTTGCCGCAAAATCCACCAACAATCCGTCAAAGCCTGCTATTTCAATATTAGGTATATCACCAACGGATTTTCTCAGAAGTTCCTTTCTCTCCTCAATCGTAAACCATGGATCTTTCGCCACATTCACAAGGACAGCCACTATAACCTTATCAAAAATCTTTGATGCTCTCTTTATTATATCAATATGACCGTATGTCACCGGATCGAAACTACCCGGACAAATTGCAGTTGACATCGAAAACCACTTCCTTACTCCTCATCGGGCTTAGTATATAAGCTTATCATTATCTTCCCATAGCGGTAGCTTTTTTTTAGTACAAAATCACCCGAGGTTTCGGGTAATTTTTCCTCTCTTGGATGCTCACATATAATATACCCTGTGGACTTTACTGCTCCCGGTGCAAGCTCAAGTGCTTTTTGCAAAAGCCCGGTTCTGTACGGGGGATCAAGAAAAACTATATCAAAGGCCTTGTTCGCTGCCGATAAAAATGAAATCGTATCCGAAGCCCTGACCTCTGATTTATTCTCAAATCCGCAGATTGCAATATTCCTTTTGATAACATTCAGTGATTTTTTACTGTTATCAATAAAATAAGCCTTACGGGCGCCCCTGCTGAGTGCCTCTATTCCCATTTGCCCCGTACCTGCAAAGGCATCGAGAAAAACACAGCCCTCAATATCAAATTGTATTATACTGAAAACCGATTCCTTAACCGCATCGGCAGTGGGGCGTACATCATCGCCACTTGGAGTTTCAAGCCTTCTTCCCCTTGCATTTCCTGTTATAACTCTCATAAAACCTTTCCCTTTTTCTAAAATTACCCAAATGTAAGCGAAAATTCATTTTTCGATATACATAGCAGCCCCTCTGATTTTATTATCGGAAAAATACTGAAAAAAGTCAATAGCTTTTCTGAATATCCATAAAAAAATTAATTCAATTATTTTTTTCTTCAGAGTGATAATAATTATAAACCGATTCCGCCGCCGGTCTTGTTATACCCTTTACCTGCATAAGCTCCTCTATTTCCGCTGTCTTTATTCTTTCTATTGTCTTGAATCTGAGCATCAGTGCCTTTGCCCTTGTCGAACCTATACCTTCTATATCCGTCAGGCTTGTAGCAAATGAACGCTTACTGTGCTTTTTCCTGTGGTAACCTATTGCAAAGCGGTGAACCTCGTCTTGAATACCCGAAACAAGGGTAAATGCTCTTCGTTTTGAGCTTATAGCTATTTCGTGTCCCTCATCTGTTATCGCCCTCGTCCTGTGATGATTATCCTTAACCATACCGAAAAGCGGTATATTCAGTCCGAATTTTTCAAGTACCGGACGAACAGCGGACACTTGTCCCTTGCCACCGTCAAGCAATATCAGATCGGGCAGCTGTCCGAAGCCATCGCCGCTGTCGGGATTTTTGAAATATTCCTCAAACCGTCTTGTGAGTACCTCATTCATAGAGCCATAGTCGTCCTGTCCCGTAAAGCCCTTTATCTGAAATCTGCGATATGATTTTTTATACGGTCTGCCGTCCTTATATACTATCATACCGGCTACATTATCACTTCCGGCATGATGTGAAATATCATAGGATTCAATATACTTCGGCGGTTTTGAAAGACCGAGAAGCTTTGCAAGCTCGTCAAGTGCGGTAAGCTCATGTCCAAGGTGTCCGTGGCTCTGTGCAAGACTTTCCGCTGCGTTTTCACGACTCATCTCTATGATACGCATATTTTCACCCTTTTGCGGATGACTTAGTCTTACGCTTTTTCCTCGTCTTTCGCTTAGCCATGAGCATAAAAGATCCTCGTCCTCCGCCTCACCGTCAAGCGAAACAATCGGTGGGATATTGTCCCTCATAGAGTAATACTGCTGTATAAATTCACTTCGCATAGACGGCAAGTCGGGATTTTCTCCCGCATCACGAATTATAAAATCCTCCTTATCATAAAGCCTGCCGTTTTTAAAACGTATAACCGCAAAGCAAGCCTCTGTACCCTCGATTATAACAGCTATCGCATCCTGTTCCTTGACATTTGCTTCAACAACATTCTGCTTTTCGGTTATTTTTTTGACAGCATTAATTCTGTCACGAAGTCTTGCCGCAAGCTCAAAATCAAGATTTTCGGCTGCCTCATTCATTCTTTCCGTCATAAGCCGTATGCAGTCCGCATCCCCCGACTTAAGGAAGCTTATTGCTGACTCCACACTTTCGTTATAGTCCTTCAGCGAAAGTTTACCGCTGCACGGAGCGGAGCATTGCTTTATATAATAATTAAGGCACGGTCTGCCTTTTCCTATGTCACGCGGAAAAACCTTTCCGCAGCTTGGCAGACGGAATATTTTTATTGCCTCATCAACAGCATTTCTTGCATACCATGCGCTCATATACGGACCGAGATATTGTGCCCCGTCATCCTTTTGCTGCATCTCAAAGCTTATTCTTCTCCACTTATCGTTTGATATCCGTATATAGCTATATCCCTTGTCATCCTTAAGAAGTATATTATATTTGGGTTTATGCTGCTTTATAAGACTGCACTCGAGAACAAGGGCCTCAAATTCGCTTTTACAAATAATATAATCAAAATGATCAACATTCATAACCATTCTGCGTACCTTTTCGGGATGATTTTTGTCCGAACCGAAATATTGGCTTACCCTGTTTTTTAATGCCTTAGCTTTTCCGATATAGATTATTTCATTTTTTACATTCTTCATTATATAAACACCCGGCTCAAGAGGCAGGTGCATAGCTTTTTCCCTAAGCTCACGAATATCCAAACGATCAACTCCCGAAAACAGAAAGGGACTGTCGCATTAAGCTTTAACACACTTAACATGGCAGTCCCTTATAACAACATACATAACAACCTTCAAATGTCAGCGAAGTGTCGCCGAGGATAGACTCCGAACGCCCCGCAAGAGGGCGTCACCACCCCAAAAAACAACCCACCGGGCTGCTTTTTTGGATCCATCCATTGCCCATGCGTGCAGTTTAAGAATTTCACCGTTCGCAGCCGGTGAGCAAAGACCCGATCTTTGGAAAGTCACAACCTAAACTTGCTGTCTGATCGCCACAACGAATTTGGCGAACTTCCCAATTCCGGTTCTATCGGTATATTACTCGGCAAAGCCTGACTGTACAAGCTTGATAAGGCTCTCAACTGCTGCTTCCTCATCAGCACCGTCAGCAATTACCTTTATCGTTGTGCCGCCTACTATACCAAGTGAAAGCACACCGAGAAGACTCTTTGCATTAACTCTTCTTTCTTCCTTTTCAACCCAGATAGAAGATTTGAACTCATTAGCCTTCTGGATAAAGAAAGTAGCCGGACGGGCATGAAGACCTACCTGATTCTGAACCAATACCTCTTTTACGTACATAACTAAATCCTCCTCAAAAAATTCTACCCCAAAACATAGCTTTAAGCGCGACCGATTTTATTAATATCTATGCCGCTGTGCATATTGTAATTATAGCACAATTTTAACTTTAATCAACCATTTTCAAAAACTTTTGAGGTTTAAACGATATAAAAAGGGCATAGGGCATATTTTTTTGTGCAAAGTAACAATAAAGTTAATTATTATTGTGGTTATATACCTATTTTAAGGTAAAATAACAGATAAAATTAAAAAATATGATATCTTTCTGTATATTTTTTCATTATAATATTTCAATATTTTACACAAATCTTTTAATTTCCCGCATTTTCATATACATAAACATATAATTTTCAATAATCTCCCTAATTTTTATTTATTTCGTCAATAGACAATTTCAAAAAAATAAGTTTCGATTTTAAAAACATTATAATTTTATGCATATATACATTTACCGGAATTATTCACACATATATATGCAATTTTATTTGTAATAAATGACAATTTATCAGTAAAATATTGTTAAAAATGCACAATAGTTTGGGTAGGCTGTATTTATAATAAAATAATATTTTTTACATCCATTTTAGTACAATAATATCCTTCATTTTCATAATCATGTTTTAAAATTTTGAAAAAAATAATGTTAAAAAAATACAATGACATTATTGCATTTACAAATAATACCGTATCAAGGCTTTGAAAGAGTTTCAATAAATTTTCTGTCCGCTTCTGTAAGTACAGCATTTTCCAGCATATCGGGACGCTTATAATAAGTTTCCTCAAGAGATTTTTCTCTCCGCCATTTTTCTATATTGGCATGATGTCCGCTTATAAGCACCTCAGGTATCTCTATGCCCCTCCATACAGCTGGCTTTGTATATTGCGGATATTCAAGAAGTCCGTCAAAATGACTTTCGTCACTGAAACACAGATCATCTGATAATACGCCCGGAACAAGTCTGCTGAGCGAATCAGCAAGCACAAGTGCCGGAAGCTCTCCGCCCGTCAATACATAGTCTCCTATTGATATTTCCTCATCAATAAATTCATCAAGCACACGCTGATCCACACCCTCATAATGACCGCACAATATTGTAATATTATCATATTCGGAAAGTTCCCTGAGTCTTGCCTGAGTAAGAGTGTTTCCCTTTGGTGACATAAATATGCAATGGGGCTTTTTTCTGAGTTGTGTGCATATACTTTCAATACAAAGTGCAATAGGTTCTGCCTTCATAAGCATACCCATTCCTCCGCCGTAGGTGGTATCATCCACCTTTTTATGCTTATCAAGCGCAAAATCTCTAAGCTGGTGACATACAACCTCAATAGACCCTTTTTTTCTTGCCCTTCCGATTATGCTTTCACTCATGACCGCCTCGCACATTTCGGGAAACAATGTAATTATATCAATCCTCATCTTCAAACATCCCACCAAGTATCTGTGTATTTATTTTTACAACGCCGCCCTCTGTATCAATTTGCGATACAACCTCGTCTATTTTCGGGATAAGATAATGCTTTCCGTTCTTGGTAACCTCATATACATCATTCGCACCCGTGTTTATAACGTCCGTTATTTTTCCGTATTCCTCCCCGCTGTGATCATCTATTGCGGTAAGACCTATTATATCCTGAACAAAATTAATCCCCTCCGGGAGCCGTACATCATCCCTGTTAAGATATACGATTCTTCCCTTGAAGGTTTCCGCCTGTTCAACCGTATTAATTCCGTCAAAATTCACAATAGTTACATTCTTATGCACCCTTGATGATTTTATTTTAAGCTCTGTTCCATCCTTGAGAAATAACCTTTTGAGCTGCACAAGAAATTCGGGTGTGTCGCACCACGGATCAATCCTGATCTCTCCCCGAATACCATGTGTCCCCACAATTTTCCCTGCTTCAAGGTACTGTTTTTTCATTTTCATCCTCCAACCTGTATATACATCAAAAAAGGGCTGTCGCCCTAAGCTATGCAAAGCCTATCCGATAACCCCTTTATATCCCGCTTTACTCTTATAAGCCTCCACCGCACAACGCACAATAGAAGCAATTATGCGGCAAAAGCAAAAAAGGGAGCATTGACACATTGCCGCAGCCCCCTGCTTACTTAAAAATCACTCGATCTCAACTTGGATTCTCTCGTTATTCCTTGTTGCAGCAGCTCTCATAACTGTACGTATAGCCTTGGCTATCCTTCCTTGTCTGCCTATTACCCTTCCCATATCCTCAGCAGATACATGAAGATGATAAACAACAATGCCTTCCTCGTTCTTTTCATCAACCGTGACAGTGATTTCGTCGGGCTTTTCAACAAGACCCGAAACGATCGCAATAAGTAAATCTTTCATTTTTTCCTCCACAGGAACAATTATTCAATAATACCGTTCTTCTTAAGAAGTGCCTTAACCGTGTCTGTCGGCTGTGCACCGTTTGCTATCCACTTCTTAGCCTTCTCTGCATCAATTTTGAACTCCGACGGCTCAACGAGGGGATTGTATGTTCCCAGTTCCTCGATAAATCTTCCGTCACGGGGATATCTCGAATCTGCCACTACCACACGATAAAACGGTGTTTTCTTTGCGCCCATACGGCGAAGTCTGATCTTTACTGCCATTTT
>CANRAN010000018.1 GCA_947628595.1 uncultured Clostridia bacterium
TTTTCACTTCCGAGTCCTCCATCTATTAAAATTTTTCTTATCAGCTTTTCACCTCTTGCTCCAAGCCAGTTTGGATCACTTATTATATTTTTTACTACTCCTATAACTATTATCAATATAACTACTAACGTTATTACAATTCCCGTTTCTATTTCATTCATTTTTATCCTCCTTCTTTATCCATTTTGGCTCTGGATCATCAGTTAATCCTAATATATAATCTGTTGATACATTAAAGTATACAGCATATTTTTTTAGAAATTCATATGGTAGTTCATTTCTTCCGGTTTCCCAGTTTGATATTGTTCTTTGCGTAGTTTTAAATTTTTCTGCCAATTCTTTTTGTGTTAAATTTATATCTTTTCTCAATTCTTGAATTATTTCATTATAATTCATTTTTTTCCCCTTTTTTATTTTAACATTTTTATAATTTATACTTGACTTTTAGCCCAAAATGTTCTAATAAACCAATAACTGATTATATGTATCATTCCAAAAATCCGAAAGCAAGTTACCATATAAGATTACTAATTTAGCTGGATATTTATTTATAAACTCTTGAATGATAGCTTTAATGCGAAAATCAATTTTATTACTGAAAACAAACGTTAGTGGAGATATATAAAACTTGTCAAATATAACCAAAAACTAACAAAGATTTTCTGCATAATTTTCGGGATAAATATATTTATCGTAACATGAAAAAAATGAATAAAATATGCAATTAATTCATTTTTATGTATATTTTATACCGCTCAGTAGCATATACATACCGCTCAAACAAAAATTAATGATATTTGTTGCAGTGAGCCACATTTGATTCTCACGTAATAATATGATATAATAATTTTGAAACAGTTGTATATATCAAATCATGAATCCACCTATTAATATGACAGGGTGACTTATTGATATATTTGTGAATTTTAATATCAAATTTTTTTTCTCTTATTGCTTGCCAAGTAGCACAAGAGTAACACATAAAGTCATATAATGGTGTAAATTATTGTAGATTAAAAGTATAATAGGGCGAATTTATCGCTAATCAATAGAGTATAATGAGGGGGCATAAAAAATGAAAGCATTGATATACTGTAAAAATAAGGCAGTAGATGAAAATCTGCTTAAATATTTGGATGGCTGTTGTGAACTTGAATCTGAATCTGTTTCCGATAAAGAAGCTTTTTTAAATCGTATAGAAAAAGAACGTATTCATATGACATTTATATCCCTGGCTGATAAGGATTATGTTGAAATAATAGAGAAAATAAAATCAAATGCAACAGGGACAGTCATATATTTGATTGGTGATAAAGATGAAGACGCAGTCAATGCGTATAAATACAGATGTGACGGATTCTTAAAATCCGGAAATATTGATGAGGATATGAAATATTTGCTGGAAAATTTTTCTTTTCTCTCAAAAAGAATACATAGGCTCAAGGCTGTAACATTCGGAAGATTTGATCTTTTTGTTGATGGTGAAAGAATGGAACTTAAAAATAAAAAAGCCAAGGAGTTGCTGGCATTGTGCATAGATAAATGCGGAGGAAGAGTCAGTCTTGAGGAGGCAACCGACAAGCTCTGGTACGGTCGACCATATGATGAGCGTGTGAAGGGTCTGTACAGGAAAGCGGTTATGGAAGTTAATGCCTTTTTCAGAGAAAAGGGCATTAAGGACGTGTTTATAAACGGAAGAGGTTATTGCTGTATAACAAAGGATTCATTTGACTGCGATTATTATAGATTTCTTGAAAATCCGAGTAAAGAAAAAATACTGTATAACGGTGAGTATATGTTTGAATATTCGTGGGCTGAGGAAACTTCAGCAAGGATTGAAGCCTTATATCGAAATTTCTAATTGAATACCAATTCCTATAACAACGGCCCAGGCTAAAAATGTAAACCTGAGCCGCATACTTTCTATTTGAATAAATATTTGAAATTCTTGTTATTTGCCATTGAAAAAGCTTCAGAGCTTCCGACAATAAAATGGTCGGCAAGCTCTATATTAACAGCACGAAGGGCATCCCTGACCTTGATAGTTGCTTCGACATCCTTTTTAGAAGGAAATGAAATACCACTCGGATGATTATGTGCAAGATACACCTTTGAAGCACGATATCTTATACAAGTATCTATTATTTTTCTGACATATATCTCCGATGCTCCCACGGAACCTTTACTGATAACCTTAAAATAAGTCTCATTCCCCTTGCCGTCAAATAATACCATTATGACCTGTTCCCCATCGCATCCCATAAAGCTTGAATATATTTTTTCTTCAATTTTATATTTGTGTTCCTTTTTTTCAGGATTAAAATATTTATCAAGCAAATAAATGCAGCTTATCTTTGATATCATTTTCAGAACCAATGTTGTATTTGACGGTAACCCTATATCCATAAGCATATACTTCGGTGCATCCATAATTGCAGGCAATGAACCAAAATATTTAAGTAACTTACCAGAAAGTTCTTTACTATCCTTGTTTGGCAATGTATATGACAATACAAGCTCAAGAAGCTCCTCATCATTCAGAGTGCTGAACCCATTTTCAGCAACACGTCTTCTGAGTTCAGCCGATTTAATTTTGTATTCAGCGTTATCTTTCATAAAAAACACCTATCAAGAAAAAATTACTCTGTAATTACTGTCCTCTACCATTGAATAAAGTTCATTTCCTGCAATTATATAATGGTCATTCAATCTTGCGCCGATTTTTGCAAGTGAGTTAAATATTTTCATTGTATTATCAATGTCCTTCTCAGTGGGGGCTGCAACTCCGTTTGGCTTGTTATGAGCAATTATCATTGTTGTAGCATGATATCTCACAGATAATTCAGCCAATTTTGAATACAACTTATCAGTCCAATTATCCTTTTCCTCACTTATTATCCCCAGAAAAAGCTCCATTCCCTTTGCGTTGTACATGGCAAGTGCAACTTTTTCCTCGGTTTCATTGGAAAGAAGATCCATTAACCTGTTTTCCAGATCATCAATACAATCAATACCTCTGTTATCACAGTTTTTGCCATAGATATATTTTTGTGTCAGACCGAAAACCGTCTGTACCCATACTGCCGCATTTTTTGACAATCCACATTCAATAAGCTCCTCAACCGGAGCATCAAGTACACCCGAAAATGAACCGAAGTGATTTATCAGCTTATGCGCTATCGCATTTGTATCTCTTCTCGGTATACCGAAAAACAGTAAAAATTCCAGTATCTCATGATGATTGAATTCAGAAAATTCAGATGAATAATATCTTTCCCTCATTCTTGCCCTATGACCGTTGTGAAGCGGTTTGTCTGCCATCCCGAACACTTCCTTATATAATTTTTATTTTTTCAATTTTCTGTATTGCTTCACACAAACAACAACTCCAACAGAAACAGCCACTGTTGCTGCAATAAGAGCCGGGTAGTCCGGTGTGCTGTCACTCAAAGGATCATTTTGCGTGTTAATATAATATTCATTTCCGCTTGTCGGCTGATTTGATGTTGTCTGTCCGTCAGGGCGAGAATTTTCCGCTGCGGAATTTTGCTTATCACGGTTACTTGCTTCTGATTTACTCGGAATTTTTCGGGAACTATCCGATGAACTTTCAGACGTATCAGAAGCCGGCGAATCACTTATTTCAATAATATTTTGTTCATTTTCGGATGCTTGTGTTATTTTTATCTTTACAGAATCAGGAGATATTCCTTCAATTTTACTCTCAGTAGAGGAATATGCCTCAAAAACATAAGAATAAAAAGCATATTCAACATCAGTATCGTTTGCAGTTTTAAATCGAAGCTTAAATGTTTTTTCTTTTTGTGGAGTCTTTGTCATAAAAATAACTTTTATTTGACCATTGGAATCGTTGTATTGCAGATAGTCACTGTCGAGTTTTTCTTCAAGTGAAACAGATGAAAGGGTTAGCAATTCCCCGTCATATTCAAAACCAATACTAATTGCACCGATTTGTTCATCCGATGTAACAGTAACATATGTATTAAAGATTTTTCCTTGCTTTAAATTATCATCTACAAAAATGTCTATTTTCCCAACAGCAAGGGCACTGCACGGAATACTGAGTATAGAAAGTATAGTAATTAAAAATGCAATTATGTACCTCTTAATTTTATTTTCCTCCCCCACCTGTCATAAGTAAGACAGATAATCAGTTGATTTTCATAACACCGATTGACTGTGGGAGCATTATAATTTTTTTGTTTTCTATGCAGGCTTTTCCTATCGAGAAAACCGGAACACCACAATCATGTTCAAATGGTGCACTTTGTTCCCTGTCCGTCGGGTTCACTGCAATAATAAAATTACCTCTTTTAAATATAAAGGGATATTCATTCTTCTCAGCATATACTACCTCGAAATCACCGTCTGACTGCAAATCCTCATATTCATGTCGGACAGCGATAACCCTTTTTATAGTATTTAGTATAGAATCCGGATCGGATTCTTGTGCCTCAACAGTCGGAGCATCCTCACTCATATCTACGGGGAGATAGAGTTTTTCCGGCGGTGCAGAGGAAAATCCCCTATTAATGCCGCTGCTCCACTGCATAGGGGTACGTGTACCGGTACGACTGAAACCGCCTTCCTTGCTTTCAAGTCCCTCTATATATCTCATTCCTATTTCATCGCCGTAGTAAAGAAACGGCACACCGGGCATTAAGAATATAAACGAATATGCTATTTTTGCCTCAAGAGGGGTAAACAATCTTGTCATTCTCGGAGTGTCATGGTTACAGGTAATAAAGCTTATATATCCCTTATCCCTGGTTTTCTGAAGATCGTCAAGATATTCCTCAAGAAACTCGGTTATATCCCCTTTTCCGTTCTTAGAAAACACCGCTGTACACTCACCGGTTTTTGAATCCTTATCTCTAAAAAGCTTCCTGTATCCGTTATTATCATGATCGAGATAAAAATCCATATGGAAGCCTGCACCGATTGCAACCTTTGGGTTACACCACTCTGATATAATCGCAGCCTCGGGGTACTCCTCATCAAGCATATTTCTGATATTTCGCCATATCCTGCACGTTTCGGGCTTTTCCCCGTCCTCATTTTTAACAAGTGAATCCGCCATATCAACACGGAAGCCGTCACAACCCATATCGAGCCAGAAACGCATGACATCTTTCATTGCTTCAACAGTAGCTATGCAATCCGGATCTGTCGGAGCCTTCTGCCATGCCGAGTGGGTAATATTATTAAAACCATAATTAAGCGCAGGCTGAGAGCTGAAGAAATTTACAAGATAATTTCCATCCCTGTCTGTAACTCCGCAGACGAATTTATACTGCGGCGGAGCTTCCCATACGCTGTCTGTCCATATATACCTTCCGCTGTATTCATTCTTTTCCGGCTTTTTACTTTTGATAAACCATTCATTTTGATCTGATGTATGTCCCGGGACAAGATCAAGGAGTATTTTTATTCCCTTTTTGTGTGCAGTTCTGAAAAGATGTCTTGCATCCTCATTTGTACCGTATCTTTCAGCAACAAGAAAATAATTTCTGACATCATATCCGGCATCCATAAAAGGAGAATCATAAATCGGATTAAGCCATATAGCATTACAGCCAAGACTTTTCACATAATCAAGTTTTGACTCTATTCCCTTGAGATCGCCTATACCGTCACCGTTACTGTCACAATAGGTTTGTGGGTATATTTCATAGAAAACTGCATTTTTTAACCAATTTGGCATAAATAAACCTCCGTTTTTGATAATTTTTATATATTGTAACATAATTTGCTATAAAATTCAAGTGATGTATATTCTGTATATGTACAAAGGAATTGATAATAATTTATGCGATTTGTATATATTTTTATATAAAAATATGTTTAGATTGGGATTTATTATCATTAAAACACATATAATAATAAAAAATCATGGTCATAATTTACAATATTAATTTTAGCAAAGCTATTGCTTTTTTTAAAAAGAAGTGTTAGAATAATTAAAAGAAAAATATAAGTAAGGAGGCTTATCTATGGCTTACAAAATTTCTGATGAATGTATCTCTTGCGGTGCTTGTGAGAGCGAATGTCCGGCAGGAGCTATCTCTGAGGGCGAGGGCAAGTATGAAATTGATCCCGATACCTGTCTTGATTGCGGTGCTTGTGCAGGGGTCTGTCCTGTTGGTGCGCCTTCAGGCGAGTAATATCGGAAACGGTCTGAATTCCGGCAGTCAATGTGTGTGCATTGGCTGCTTTTCCTTGTTTTGAATAAATTATATAAACTACGGCAATACTTCTATAAAATCAAGGAGGTATTATCGTGGTTTTCAATAAGGTTGAAATTTGCGGTGTCAATACAGCAAGGCTTAAGGTTATATCCGAGGAGAAAAAACAAGAGCTTCTCGGAATTATGAAGAATGGTACTCCCCAAGAGGCGGAAAACGCAAGGGATGAAATGATAAACGGAAATTTACGTCTTGTACTCAGTGTAATACAGAGGTTTGCAGGACGAGGAGAAAATCCTGATGATCTGTTCCAAGTCGGCTGTATAGGTCTGATAAAGGCAATAGATAATTTTAACTGTGATAAGGATGTGAGGTTTTCCACATACGGAGTTCCCATGATCATAGGAGAAATACGCAGATATCTGCGTGATTATAATTCTGTCAGAGTGAGCCGTTCAATAAAGGATACTGCATATAAAGCCATGCAGGCAAAGGAAAAAATTACTGCTGAAACGGGCAGAGAACCCACTGTTGATGAGATCTCAAGGGTGCTTGACATACCGAGTGAGAATGTAGTTCTTGCACTTGAAGCTATTGTTGAGCCTGTATCAATTTATGAGCCTGTATATTCCGACGGTGCCGATACGGTTTATATCATGGATACCCTCGGCGATGATAATGATGACAACCGTTGGCTTGAGCATATTGCTATAAAAGAGGCTGTCAGGTCTCTGGGGGAACGTGAAAGAAAAATCCTTACAATGAGGTATATCAAGGGTAAAACTCAAATGGAAATTGCAAAGGAAATCGGTATAAGCCAAGCTCAGGTGTCAAGGCTTGAAAAAACCGCACTCGGTAAGATTAAAAAGGAATTATAATTTTAAACCGTTTTATTCCTGTTCGTGAAAAATACGGCTTTTTATAAATTTTTTATAAATTTAAAAATATGTATTGAAAATTTTGTAGATTCATTGTATAATGATGTAGCAGGAAACTGACACCGAAATTTTATTGAGGTGAAAGGCTCTGATACATTGCTGTGTAGCTGTGCCTTTCGGCACGGCTTTTTTATTTTGAAAGGGATGAGCTAATGGAAACCCGTGTTGCTGTTATCAGTATTATTCTTGAAAATTCAAACTCCGTTGAGGAGGTAAACAGGCTTATAAGCAGTTACAGCGATTATATCGTGGGGCGTATGGGCATTCCCTATAAGCAGAGAGGAATATCGGTTATTTGCATTGTTATTGATTCGCCGCAGGATGTTATTTCCGCACTTTCCGGTAATCTCGGAAAGCTTGATGGAGTAAGCACAAAAACGGCTTATTCAAAATATATTTTCAGTAATGATATGTGATAAATGAGTCTGTATAGGATCTTTTACCTATTGTAAAACGGAAAAAATAAGAGAAGGAGATTTTGTAAATGTATAATCCAAAATCACTCAAGGCTGAGGAATTTATCGACCACAATGAAATTCTTGAAACTCTCGAATATGCTGAGCAGAATAAGCATAATCGTGAGCTTATAGAGGAAATTCTTGAAAAGGCGAGGCCAAGAAAAACAGGACGAGGTGTGGAATGTGCAGGGCTTTCGCACCGTGATGCTAGTGTTCTTCTTGCTTGTGATATTCCCGAACTTAATGAGAAAATGTACTCACTTGCAAAGGAGATAAAGGAGGCATTCTATGGTAACAGAATAGTTATGTTTGCACCTCTTTATCTTTCAAATTACTGTGTAAACAAATGTGTATATTGTCCCTATCATTATCAGAATAAGCAGATACCGAGGAAAAAGCTTACTCAGGACGAGGTTAGGGACGAGGTTATAGCTTTGCAGGATATGGGGCATAAACGTCTTGCGATTGAATGTGGCGAGGATCCTGTAAATAACCCGATCGAATATGTTCTTGAATGTATTAATACTATTTATTCCATTAAGCACAAAAACGGGGCTATTCGCCGTGTTAATGTAAACATTGCCGCTACTACTGTTGAAAATTACAGAAAGCTCAAGGAAGCAGGTATCGGCACATATATTCTGTTCCAGGAAACCTATCATAAGGAGAGCTATGAAAAGCTTCATCCGGCAGGACCCAAACACAATTATGCTTATCATACCGAAGCTATGGACAGAGCCATGGAGGGCGGCATTGATGATGTAGGACTCGGTGTACTTTTCGGTCTTGAAATGTACAAGTACGAATTTGCCGGAATACTTATGCACGCGGAGCATCTTGAAGCGGTGCATGGTGTAGGACCTCACACAATTAGTGTTCCGAGAGTAAAGAAAGCGTCCGACATTGATCCGTCTGTTTTTGACAACGGAATTGATGATGATACCTTTGCTAAGATTATCGCATGTATCAGGATTGCCGTACCATACACAGGCATGATTATTTCAACGAGGGAAAGTGAAGCCTGTCGTGAAAAGGTGCTTAATCTCGGTATATCCCAAATTTCCGGTGCATCGAGGACATCTGTCGGCGGTTATGCAGGCTATTCCCCTGACGAAAGACCACATGATACGGAGCAGTTTGATGTATCGGATCAGCGTACCCTTGATGAGGTTGTAAGGTGGCTAATGGAGAATGGCTTTATTCCGTCTTTCTGTACAGCCTGTTACCGTGAGGGCAGGACGGGTGATCGTTTTATGGCTCTCTGTAAGGTAGGGCAGATACAGAATTGTTGTCATCCCAATGCACTTATGACATTACAGGAATATCTTGAAGATTATGCAACTGCCGAAACAAAGAAAATCGGCGAGGAGCTTATCGCAAAAGAGATCCGGAAGGTCCCCGATGAAAAACGCCGTCAGCGTGCAATAGACTATCTCAAACAAATCAAAGAAGTTGGAAAACGTGATTTCCGCTTCTAATCGTGTGGGCGGCGTGCGGGCGGCGTGCCGCCGCTGTCCATTTGCGATTTCGCTCACTACGTTCGCTTTGGCTATTATGGCGGTGGAGTGCGTGTCCGCAATAGTAAATTTACCTGTCGGCAACATTCAGAATATATCGAGAGTGGCTCTGCGAGCCACTCCGCATTTTTTATATCAGAATAAATAACTAAAATGCCCCACTATTGTTTTTAGTAAATTTATAGTAGATCCACAAGGCTAATGCTTTGTGTAAAGTAATTGCGAACTGATAGCGGCGTGCGCAGCTTATTTTATTACTTTTATATTTTTAAATCCGGAATTGATGATTCTTTCCGCAATCTCCTCGGTTATCACCTCACCCGGCATTATAAGCGGTATTCCCGGAGGGCACGGACAGGTTGTACCTGCCGCAATCCTTCCGACCGAATCCCCTGCCTGAATAATTTCCGATGGCAAAAGCATTGCTTCTCTTACAGATAATTCCTTTACCGGATTTCCTATAAAGGCACTGCTTGATTCTATACACTCCCCTACATTAATTTCCTTTATTGCCCTTTCAAGCCTTTCAAAATCTTCATCACTGTTAAACGGTGTGCATATTAATACAGCATTCATACCGTCACAAAATTCACAATCTATTCCGTGTTCTTCAAAATATTTCTCCTGCTCCTCTCCTATAAGACCAACTGATGCGGTATTTAGCGTAAGCCGCAGCGGATCACAAAGTCCTTCCGGCTGCCTTATTCCCCTTTCCCCTGCCAGCTGCTTCAACCCTGCAACTCGTTTTTCACAGTCGACATATGCTTTTGTCCCCTCACCCGACATATAATTAACACATAAATCAATGGAACTCATTATAATATAAGAGGGGCTTGTTGAACCGAATAATGCCATTGCATCCTTTGCATTTTTAGAAAGCTCCGAATTTGCTATATTGAGTAAGGCACCACCCGTAAGAACAGGCAAGGTCTTATGAAGTGAACAGGCTGACATATCTGCGCCGTTTGAAATCGGGTGCATATTTTTTTGCATAAATGCAAGATGTGAGCCGTGTGCATTGTCCACAAGCAGAATTACGCCGTATCTATGGCATATCTCCGATATTGTCGGAATATCACTTATTTCACCATAATAGCTCGGTGACGTTATATAGCAAGCCGTTATATCCCTGTCAGTGCTTAAAATTTCTTCGACTCTTTTAGGTGAAATTCTACCTGTAAAGTTGCCTTGTCCCTCGGGAGATATCCATACCGGCTCTATTCCGAGAAGCGCAATGGCATTTATTGCACCCCTATGTGCATTTCTTGCACACAATAGTTTTCCTCCTCTTTCGGATGCAATTTTAAGCATTGTTTGTATTGCAAGAGTACACCCTCCCGCAGATATAAGGCTTCTGCTCGCCCCAAAAAGCTCTGCCGCCCGTTTTTCGGTTTCCAGAATAACATCATCTGCTTCATATAACGCATCTGTGTCGGGTAACTCGGTATAATCAAGTGAAATAAGACTGCCGTCAAAAAATCCTCTGCACTTATGACCCGGTGTATGAAAGGAGGATCTGTTAAGCCTGTTATGCTCAATCAGTTTGCTGTAAAGCGGTGTTTTATCGTCCATTATTATTTTCCCCCTGATGATTTCTATAATATTCTAACACTATAATTATCTTTAGGCAAGATCTTTAATTAGTACAGTTATTTGTATATATCATTTTATTACTGTTGCAATATAATGTCTGCTAATGTATAATAGTATTGTTGTTTAATAATGGGATCAGTTATGAATAGGAGTAAATACTATGACATATATTGAAGCGGTAGAAAAAATTAATTCTCTTCTTGTTTTCGGAAGTCAGCCGGGTCTTGAACGTATAGGAGAATTTGTTGAAAGAATAGGCTCGCCTGATAAAAGGCTTAAATTCGTTCATGTGGCAGGAACAAACGGAAAAGGAAGCACTTGTTCCTTTATTTCCTCAGTATTGACAAACTCAGGATATAAGACAGGCTTATTTATATCCCCGTTTGTACTTGATTTTCGTGAGAGATTTATGATAGACGGAGAAATGATACCATCAACGGTTCTTGCTGATATTGTGGAAGAGCTTTTCCCCCTTGTTGAACAGATGAAGAAAGAGGGTAAAATTATTACGGAATTTGAATTTGTATTTGCAGTCGCACTTGTATGGTATGCCCGTGAAGCTTGCGACATCGTTGTGCTTGAAACAGGACTCGGAGGACGGTTTGATGCAACAAATATTATAGATACTCCCCTTGTCTCTGTTATAACGTCAATCTCTCTCGACCACACAAAAATCCTCGGCGATACCTATGCAAAAATTGCATTTGAAAAATGCGGAATTATAAAACAAAACGGAATAACTGTCGCATACGGTGAGCAAATGCCTGATTCCATGGATGTTATACGCAAAACATCTGAGGAAAGACATAATAGGCTTATAGTCGCAGAGGCCGAAAAGGCAAAAATAATCTCCTCGAATATCGAAGGGACAGTATTTGATTATGAACTTGACAACCAACCCCTTCAAATAAGAATACGTCTTTTAGGGGAACATCAGGTAAGAAATGCCGTCACTGCCCTTTGTACAATAGCTCAGCTACGAAAGCAGAACTTGAATATACCCGACTCCGCTGTTATAAACGGCTTTGAGCGTGTGAGCTTTCCAGCACGTATGGAACAGCTCGGTAATTCCCCTCTTATATTCCTCGACGGCGCACATAACCCCGGAGGAGCAAATGCACTTTCAGAAACCATTGACAGATATTTAAAGGATAAACGTAAAATCGGAATTGTGGGTATGCTTGCTGATAAGGATATCGAAAGCTCAATGGCGGTTCTTTTGCCGAGGTTTGAGGAAATTATCACAGTTGCTCCGAATAACCCGAGAAAAATGTCACCGGAGGAATTGGCTGAGATTGTCAGAAAGTATTGCCCGTGTGTCACGGTCTCAGATAACCTCAGAGAAGCCTATATGTATGCCCTCTCAAGAGCAGGAGCTGACGATGCGATTATTATATTCGGTTCACTTTATCTTGCTTCGGATATGAGGAAAATAATACTGTCACAAAAATAAGCATATCCATTATTCGCTTATTTCCGCATAAGTAATATGATATACTGATTATTGAAGCAAATTTTAATTTTATTAGGAGGAAATTGATGACAATAACCACAACCAAATCATGGAAGAATTATATGAGCCTTTGCAGAACTCTCGAAAGAAATGATATCAAGTATAATCGTGAAGATGAAAAGCTTTGTGTTATATGCAGAGTCGGTGGTAATGAAATTGAATTAAGCTTCAGATTTACTATAAATCCGTCAAAAATGCTCATTACCCTTTATTCCCCTCTGCCCATTGAGCTTAACAATGAAAAAGCCGCCGATATGGCACTTGCCGTATGCATGATAAACAGCACCATTGAAGACGGTTCATTCTGTATGGATCTGATAAATAATCTTTTATACTTTAAAATGACATCAAGCTTTTACGAAACTCAGATTAATGATACAATTTTTGAATATATGCTTTCGACCTCTGCCGATATTATTGATGAGTATTATCCAAAGCTGAAAATGCTTGCTAAAGGTGCGGAAATGTACGAAGAAAACTGAATACCTAAAAATATGAGCTGCTGCAATCATTCTATGTTTGGGATATGCGGCAGCTTCTTTTTATTCACGGTACATAATGATGCGGTAATAATTATCTGATATCCGGCATATAAATTACCAATTCAAAGGCGGTGGTTTATTTGTACATCATTTTCGGCAAAAAAACTATTGCTGCTGTATTATCGGCAGTCGTGCTGACGACAGCAGTGGTAATTTCGGGGAGTGGGATTTACCATAATGCTTCATATGAAGCGGCAGCAGATGCAAACTGGGGACTTAGCTTTCAAGCAGAGGGTGCTGCCCCGATAGGAAACGCTTCAGCTTCTCAGCTGAAGGAATATAATGCATATTATGTGGGCGATACATCAAAGAAAAAAATTTATCTTACTTTTGATGCAGGATATGAAAACGGATATACTGAGCATATCCTTGATGTACTTAAGAAACATAACACAAAGGCTGTATTCTTTCTTGTAGGTAACTTTATAGAAACCTCACCTGAGCTTGTAAAACGTATGGTTGCGGAGGGGCATACCGTCGGAAACCACACATATACTCACCCGGATATGTCAAAAATATCGGACAAGGCGTCATTTGAAAATGAACTGTGTAAGCTTGAAAAACTATATGAGGAAACGACCGGCGAAAAAATGAAAAAATTCTATCGTCCCCCACAGGGAAAATATAGTGAAAGTAATCTGAAAATGGCACAGGAGCTTGGATATACAACTGTATTCTGGAGCCTTGCATATGTTGACTGGTATAATGATGATCAACCGACAGAAGAGGAGGCAATGGATAAGCTTATTCCGAGAATACACAACGGTGCCATTGTGCTTCTTCACAGCACCTCAAAAACTAATTCTGAAATTCTTGACAAATTGCTCACAAAATGGGAAGAAATGGGTTACACTTTCGGGAATATTTCAGATATAACAAAATAATATCAACAGCAGTTGTCATGTTTCGAGTTTTTTCTGATAAAGACTTGACTATTAAAAGGAATAATTTTATAATAATAGCGAGTGTTAATGTAACCGCTGTGTGATGTTTGTATCAAAAAGCAATGAAATGATCTTATACAACCGTCTGCATTCCGTGGTTGTTCGGTCGCAAATTCCAAACCGAATCTGCTTATTTAGCAGCAGATATTTTAACATGAAATATAACGACTGGAGGATTTACAATGATCAGATGTAAAAAATGTGCTGCATTGTTAAAAGATGATGCGAAATTTTGTCCGTCCTGCGGCACTAAGGTTGAAACAGTTGAAGCACCTGTAAATTCAGCAACAAATACGGGTGCTAAAAATTGCCCCGACTGTGGTGCAGAGTTGAAGCCCGGAGCTAAGTTCTGCCCTGTCTGCGGTAAAAAGCTCTCTGACACAGCAGAAGCTAAATCGGTGCAGGCAGAGCCTGTTGCGAATACTGCTGCAGTTGCCAATACAGTAAATAAGTGCCCCGACTGTGGTGCAGAGTTGAAGCCCGGAGCTAAGTTCTGCCCCGTCTGTGGTAAAAAGCTCTCTGACACAGCAGAGGCTAAATCGGTGCAGGCAGAGCCTGTTGCGAATACTGCTGCAGTTGCCAATACAGTAAATAAGTGCCCCGACTGTGGTACGGCTCTGAAGCCTGATGCTAAGTTCTGCCCGGTGTGCGGAAAAAATATGACAGTTGTTTCGGCTCCCGTGCCTCAGCCGGCTTCAAACCTTAACGGAAATGCCCCCACAGCAGTTATACCTAATGTTCTTGCAAATCCCGGTGAAATGAATACCCAGACCCCGGCGGCAGCACCCGCACCTTTGTATAATTCCGGTGCACCTGTC
>CANRAN010000019.1 GCA_947628595.1 uncultured Clostridia bacterium
TCATGTCTAAAATAAACAGTTATTACATAACATGACTATTTGTCATTAAAATCATTAGAGAAAGCTATTGAATCAGTAATTGTTAGCAAACATCAGTTTCAGATCAAACTTTTTTTAAAGAGCCTGCGGTTTCCAAAGACAGACTGTTATTAAATAGGGGTCGCCTGCGAGAGAGCGACCCCTTTTAAATGACCTCATAAACTGTTCCTGTTGATACTCCGACCACACACGAACCTGTCATACAGCTATTGTTAATGTTGCAAACATTTTAAGTTACATCACGAGTAATAAATAATATCATCTCAGTTTCACTAATTGGAATCATATACTCTCAAATTCCTGACAGATTTCGCCGTAATAATTATCATAGGACTGATATTCCTCAAGATACTGCTTAAATTCCGCCGACATTCTGCTGAATACTTCCTTCGTACTCTGAGCCTCTCTTTGACAATTCAGTGCAATATTCCTTTTACGTTTGTTCGTAAGCAAAATCTGTGCAATTCCTCCGACAATACCTCCGGCAGTTACCACAAAGAGAGCATATGCCGACAGCACAATAGCACCGACAGCTCCGAGAACACCCGCACCAAACCAAATAAAGCTTGGCCATATTTTTTGCTGAGCAATCAAATCAGCGGCCTTTTGATTGAAATACTGATCTATCTTCTGATGCTCCTGAACCTCATTTGTCATTTCTGCATGAGATGAATATTCTTCAATTTGTATATCTGCATCGCTGTGCATTGTGTTTCTGTATTCGGTAACATTACTATCCACAGCCTTCTTGCTCAGATTACTCGTAATCGAGAAAAGACGCTGCTTTTCCGCAGCATTTATATCGGTATCTCCGGGATTATATATCCATTCAACCATCTCGTTTATGATGTCAAGCTGCGTGGTATTATGCTTAAGCCATTCGGAATACTCAGAATCTGCCTTTTCTTTTTCTCCATTATGTTTGATGATAAGCTCATTATGATAAATCTCATTTCTGACACTTACTTCACTGGAATTTGCTCTCCTGATAACATCATCTATAAAACGATTAAGGCGGTTTTTCTTCTCCGTTGCACTTATATGTACCGTCTTTTTAACAAATTCAAGAATATTGACATTATTCTTTGCACACGCAAGTATATCGGCATAAAGTTTACTTTCCTTACAGTATTTGGACAGAACAGGATATTTCAACGAATCACGGGTCATCATTCCCTTCAAGTAGCCGCTGATCCTTTGTACCATATCAGCCTCACTATAACCCTCGGATGCAAGACGCTCCTGAATTGTATTATTTACAAAGTCATTAACCGCAGAATAAATCTTATCATCGCAATCTTTCTCCGCTGTCTTGCTGAGAAGCGAAAACATAAACAGTATGTTAGCGTTATCCTCGCCTGTCAGTTCACAGTTTATATAGTTTCTGAACCATTTCAGAGCAACATCATTCTTGTCCATTCTAAGGTGGAATGCAAAGAAGAAAATGCTTGAATTTTTCATATCAAGCATGCATGCCCTTTCCAGTGCTTTTTCAGCCATCGGGCGATCATCATTTCTCCATGCCATGATACTCAGCAATGCACAGGTCAGCCAATAATCAGGCAGCTGCAAATGCTTGACCTCGACTGCCTTAGTAAGAATACTGTCTTTAACAAAGCTGATCTCAATATTATTCAGCATAGCCTCCACAATTTTTCTGACTGCATTATAATTTGCAAAATCATAATATATCTTGTTCTGCAATTCTCTGATCTTTTTATTCGCCGATTCAACATATTTGTACAGCTTATAGATTCTTTCTATGTCACATTGCAACTCATAAGCTTTAACAGTAAGATCATGCGAATTGTTCACTCTTTTATTTCCGTTGATCAATGTATTACTGATACGTTTAGTTATCTCATTCCATTTGTTTTCCGCATTGACCACACCGTTTTCAAGTTCATACAATTCCTGTTGTAATTGCCTTTGTATAGCCCTCTGCTCGTTTACCATTGACTGCATTTCGCTCAAACTTGCCAATTCCTATACCTCCTCATCTTTATGTGCCGGTACCGCACGTTCGTTGCCCCATGCTCTTATTCCGGTAATAGCTTCCTCATCTCTTTTTATTATAGGAACAACCTTTAAGAAGTTATCTGTTATCGTCTGCATATTAACACTATGCTCTCCATATATGAGCATTTGTTGAGCAGTGTCCTTGATAGCATATTCTATTTCCGAAAAGGAAAAGCCCTCTGATATATCCACCAGCTTTTGGATCTGCTCTTCTCTGAATTTAATATGCAGGCACTTTTTTGTGTACTGTTCTATTGCCGATCTCCTTTCGGATGCTGTCGGAAGATCAATGAAAAAAATTTCCGAAAATCTGCCTTTTCGGAAAAGCTCAGACGGCAGCTTTGTAATATCATTTGCTGTTGCTGTCATAAATACACGGCTTTTTGATTCCTGAAGCCAAAAAAGAAACTGTCCTAATATTCTTTTGCTCGTATCATTCCCGCCATCAGATACCGCCAAAGCCTTTTCAATCTCATCCACCCAAAGGACACATGGTGAAACATTGTCTATAAATTCCAATGCCTCCTTCATTTTTCTCTCGCTCTCACCCATCCATTTATCATAAACGGAGCCAATATCAAAACGGAAAAGAGGCAGCTCCCACAATGCTGCAACCATTTTTGCTGAATACGATTTACCGCACCCGGGAACACCGGCAAGAAGTATTCCCTTGGGTGTTTCCAGACCGAATCGTTTGAGCTCGGAATCAGATGCAAAAAACACTTTTCTTTTTTCCTCAAGCCAGTCCTTTAAATTTTCCAGTCCGGCAACTTCAAGTCCGATATCCACATCCACCTGCTGTATTGATGAAACAGAAGAATACAATCTGCTTTTCTGACCTGCAAGAGTGTAGATATTCTTTTTATACAGACCACCCTCCGATACTATTTCATTTGAAAGAATATTCTCAATCTGAATTTCAGTAAAACCTCTGAGCAGTGTCGATGCCCTGAAAACATCCCCATCATCCCATTCTACTGTGTATCTTCCGTTGTAAGCAGTTATGAATTTCTGTATAAGTGCGCAGCGCTCCCCGTCGTCCGGATAATCAAGCTTAGAGATCATTCCGAACTGTGTTATCTGCTGTATGACCTTATCATTTGTTATGAGAATCAATGTTGAATTTGATTCCTTTGCAAGATAGAGAACATTAATAAGATCCCTTGTGTACATCGTATCCTCACTGATCTTTTTTACATCACCGTAGGCAAAGACGGTACCTCGTTTTTTCCGGAAAATACTGCTCATATAGCTGATAGGATCAGAGTCAATATCTATGGAGTAATCATTTGAATTAAGCTTCACTACCTGCTTAGCAGAGGTATAATAATATACATCCGCCATCAACTCCTTGCTTATGGCGGTGAGCATCCGCTCTACTCTTTCACGTTCAGACGATTGAATTATAATCAGTGGTGTCCTTGCATAGATATAATTTTTGACTTCCTTCATTGTAACCTTATAGTTGCTCATAGCCTTTTCTCTCACAGTCCCCGAACAGTCGGATTTTATTTATCATATAAAGTTGATCCTCAAGAATATTTCCGTTACCCTCAATACACGCCATATAAATCTGCTTAACCGCTTTTTTCCAATGATCCTTTGCATTTGCCATAACAGAATCACTGAGACTTCTGCGAAATTCGGGGCTCATAAACGACAAATGCTCAAAAAACAAACATCCGGCAAACTGCCTTGCAAGCAGCCGAAAAGGCTCATACAAGCAATCATACTCACCATATGCAAAATACATTTCAAGCGTTTTGGCGAAGTTTTTTATGTATCTTTTAAGCATGATATTTTCGGTTTTTATAAGCTGCTCCTCAAAATATTCTATCGTCATATCAGAGTCAGTACAGCTTCCGTTTTCCAGAAACCGAAGCTCATCCCTGCTTATATTTCTCGTTTGCAGCACTTCAAACCACCTGAGCCATTCGGCATAGCATGTGGGTGCCCGTAGCTCATGTTGCATCATTTTAGAAATTTAAGAGGCGGTTCAAGATTCCACGAAGGAAGCTTTTTATTCATTTCTTTCAAGCGTTCGTCGGTGACCCTATCGCTGTTATCATCGGTAGCCTCAGAAAAATTATCCCTGATCTTATCCTGCATCATAGCTTCAAATTCCAAATCATCATTACTTGGTGTACTCATTTTAATTACTCCTTCTTTATACTCATTTTTTCAAAGATTTACTTTAACCCTGACACCGCAGGATCAAAAGTTTATTTTATGTCTGCCGTTGGCAAAACTACTTTATTGATTCGCTTCCTCGGTATTTTTCAAATTCTTTATGATCCGAGAGAATATCATCAGTATCAAATATAGCTCAGCTTTGAAATAACATCGTCTTTCTTACGGATATTTTCTGTAAAGTATCGCTGAAACTCAACAATCTGAGCCATTGTTCCTTCAAGATTATATACAGCCGTTTCAACCCTGAGCTTGAAATTCTTTATTCCACTCATAATTCTGAAGCCAAGCACTCCGACTGAACCTACCATCAGAACGATACCGACTATAAACGCATAATTGAATCCTGATTTTGCCATTTCAACAATTGACGCAACCGTCACTATCAAAGAAATAAAGAAAATAATCAGTAAAACAATATTAAAGGTATTCACACAAATCAGCTTGAATTTATTATTTTCAAAATGGTTTTTTAAAGCAACTCTCTGCTCATCAAGATCCCTTCCGTTACTGGTGGATGTCCAGCCATCAACATTAAGGCGATATTGCAGCGGGCATCTCTCTCTTATCTTTACGGTCCAGTTTTCGATAGCACTCTTGAACCATTCCTTCGTACTCCTCAGACCGAACTTTCTGACCTGAACATCAGTCTGACCGTCATCAGAATACACTGCCCAGTCAATCATCTGTTTACCGATGTTAAAGCCCTCACTTCTAAGACTCTGAATTTCCTCATACTGTTTTTCAGCCTTGTCCTTATCGCCCTGATTATCTATAATAAGCCTATAATACTGCTGTTCTTCCTTCAGTTCCCGTTCCTCTTCGTCATAATTTGTTATAAGACTGTTAAGTACGGCATCTACACGGCTTTTA
Source organism: uncultured Clostridia bacterium (assembly GCA_947628595.1). Taxonomy (GTDB): domain Bacteria; phylum Bacillota; class Clostridia; order Oscillospirales; family Acutalibacteraceae; genus UBA1213. The sequence continues at coordinate 5,122 of CANRAN010000019.1, forward strand.
TAATTCTCATCAGTGTGTACCTGCTCTTCTACATTCAACTCATCAAGAAGCTGTAAAAAGGTGTCATATTTTGACACATCTATAAAGCTTTTTTCTACTTCCTCGCAATTTGTGCAGAAAGCCTTTATCATTTCATAATTACATTTGGCTTCCACAGGGCTGTTCTCAAAATACGCTTCATAGCTTGCAACAAGTCCCTCGCATATCTTAGCATCTTCTGAAATAATCTGTATCCACTCATTTATAATACTTGAAACCTCATGCTCAAGCTGCTTATCCTTTCCGAAAATTCCCCCCATAAATGCTTGTATCATTACAGCTGTTTCCTGTTGCAGCATAATGGGATTAAGAGTACGGCAATAAACCTTAAACCACTCTCTTGCTGTCTGTATCCTGTCAAAACGAAGATTAAGGAGGCAGAAAAACAGTGATGTCTTTATTTTATCCTTTCTCGCACTTTCTGAAATTGCATTCTTTGCAACCTCCGGATAATTGTTTACCCATGCTGTAACTGCAAGCAGCGCATAGGACAACCAATATCTTGAGCTGGTTATCCACAATTCCTCAGACAATTCCTCAATCGTGCTGTTCCGTACCAGGTTTATATCGAAATCCCTGACTATACCGATGATAGTTTTACGTATAGCATCATAGTTTCCGAACTGCTCCTTTATAACCTGATCCAAGCGCATGATATTTTCATGAGCAATCTGCTTTTCTTCACCATGCATAATATCCTTGCGGAATTCTTCAACACGTTTATATACGCTTTCAGCAACCTCCTGTACCTTTCGTGTAGATGTATCCACATTTTTTACGTGTACATCCACCTGAGATTCAAAGGACTCCACAGAGTTGTTTAAATTGGAAATGGCATTACTTACATTAGACATATTCTCTTACCTCCATCATCAGAACTTATCAATCGAGCTTTTCAGATCGTTCAGGTTGCCGTAGCCCCTGCGTACCAGGGTTTTCCATGTCACCATCTCATCGACTGCACTTCTCAGCTTCAGTACAGACAGACGACAGTATTCATTCAGGCTCTTTACTTTATCAACCCAACGTCTCCATACAAGAAATCCGCTCACAACCCCAAGCACGATTCCCAGCGTCAGCAAAACGGGGAAAGCATCAGACCCTATGGTAAGTCCTGCTATGGCAAGTATCAGTACAGCTGCTACAAGCATTACCAAAAATATCTTCATCAGTTTGTCACTCATGACATATCCAAGCTTACGCTTATCATACTCCCTGCCCATATCGGCAACCGTCTGATCTATGTTGGCTTCACTGCACTCCGCCTCAAACTTTGGCATTTCCGGAGTGGTACTGATGACAAGCTTATAATTTTCCTTGAGTGTTTTATATCTGTCCTCAAAATATTTTGTAACACCACTGCCTATTCTATCTTTTAGGTAGCTAAGTGCAAACTTTTTAACCATTATATCCGTTTGTCTGGGATCTTCCGAGAGAGCCCAACCAAGCAACAGATCGCCAAAAGTCTTTTTCATACCAAGGTCACCGTACAGCTCCTTATACTTCGCACTTGCCTTGCTTGTATCACCCTTCGCAGCGATAATCGCTTCATTGTATTTGAGATTCTTTACTACTTTTAATTCCTCATCATCGTAGTCATTTATAAGGTTATACAGTATATTCTCTATCTGTTCATGCAGATTTTCGCCTGTGTCATCCTCTGTCTGATATACATCATCAAAATATTTTGCAAGAACAGCTATTTTTTCCATATCACTCAGCAACTCAAGCATTTCCTTATACTCAGGACAGGTTTCCTTCAGCGTGGGATACTGCTCCGATGTAACAGTGATATAATTCTGTGCAAAGGTATAGCCCTTATTTATTACCTTTTTACTGAAATCAGCTGAGGTTGACTCCGTCTGAACAAGCATTTTATTGAAATAGCTCGATGCCATATCGGTTAGTTCCTTATCATTCCTCATCGCACCAACAAGATATGCATGCAGGACGTGCTGCCATTCCTCGCCGAGATTATTCGCATCCGATTTATCAAGCAATGTGATATACCAGTTTCTTGCCACATCCACCCTGCCGAACCTTAGATTGATAAGCATATAAAATACACAGCACTTATAACTATCCATCGTAAGTGCCTTATTCATAGCTCTGTATGCGGCTTCCTTTTCATCGTTTGCCCAAAGCATTACAGACATTGCGGCATAAGCAAGCCAGTAATCTGTATTTTTCAAATAAACCTTTTCTACCTTTTTCCTCATAGATTCATTCGATACAATATGAGCATCAAGACCTATAACATAGCCGAGAGTGATTCTCCTAAGCTCGTGATAAAGTCCGAATCTTGTATAATACTCATCATTATACTTTGTCATCATTTTTGAAGCTTCCGAAAGGTTTTTGAAAAGAAAATAATTTTCCGTTACATCAATCAGAAGATTCAGGAGTTTAACAACTATATCATCTGCATCGGTTAATTCATCTGACAGAAAATGCACCCTTGATGTAGCAAAGTTTCCGACAGTGTTGACGGTTTGGGTCAATGCAGCACAGGCATTTATACCCACATTTATCTCCTCAACAAGTCCTTGATTTTCACTAACAAGATAGTTGTATTCATCAACCAGCTGATTATATTGCTGAGCTTCTTCTTCGGTCATTTACACATTCCCCCTTTGAGTCATTTTTACATTCACACCTGATTCAGATCCTTATAGAATGGCTTGAAGCCTTTTGATACCATTCTCAGCATCATATACATATAGGCATCATTCAGCTCTTTATCAAACCTCCCTGTGATGAGATACTTTTTCAGAATAAGATCAAACACAGCAAGTGTCTGCTTTTTATATTCAGAGGAAAATACCATATCTTCCTCTGCATGAAGGTCACACTTGGTGTTGCTGTCCGCATAGGAAAAATCGTTGCTTCTGCACTCATATTCGGTTATTTGCCCACTGTGAACGTTCAAAGCCATCCACATTGAGGGACGCCCTATATTTTTATCCTTCAATTCCTGAGCGTTATAAAGATAAATAAAGGCACAAACCTCATATTCTCCGTTTTCATTTTTGCGAAAAACCGGATTTGAAACACCGTGCGGTATCTTCCTGCCACCCAATGCTGTGATAGAAAACTTTTTCATTATCTCACGCACATTCATCGTTTGGTTCATTGTATCCCCCCTTAAGCAAAAATTCTGTATATAAACAGGCACATTATGTATTATTGCCTGTATCAACAGGTGTATTTCTGGATACCACAATGCAAGTAGGATCTATCATTTCTCTGCCTTCTTCACCAAAACACATCCGCTCGTATTTATCAACATCGGCATAGCTTTCTCCGCCGCCTGAATCAATTATATTGAAGCCCATAACAGAACCATCTTCATCTCTTTCCACTCCCGTCACCGTTATCCAGTGGTCTGTACATACATCCTCTGCCAACTCACCCGGGATATGATCATTTTCATCCCATAGTGTCTTTTAGTCAACTGCTATATTCAATACTGCTCCCTCGTTGGGAAATTTGAAAACAGTCCTTATCTCGCCAAGAGTCATCAGGTATCTGAGACGCATCATATTCTTAGGGGCATTTTTGCTATCCCAAAAGCTGTGCTCTCTTTCACTGTATATCAGAATATTACTGTTTACCCATGGAGCCACCTCAAAATAATCACATATACTCAACTTATTTTCTATTATTTCAACTATCTCCAAAGCATTAGAGGTCTTTGCAGTTTCATCTTCGATAATACCAATAAGCTTATTGCAAAGTGTATCAATACTGTTTTTTGGTGAGAAAACCATGAAGTTGTAGTATGCATTATTATCGTTAAAGGCAGAAAGATAATAACGGAATGCATCCGACAATGTTTGTGTACCTGCATCGAGAGGCATCATGCCGTGAAGTCTACGCAGCTCACCAATGTAGTATTCCAACATTGAATTAACCTGCATGATAGAAGCTTTTTCACTTTCTTCATACCTTGTCGGTATAATCTGTAAGGAAACGACACTGTTTGGATATTGTGTCATTGTATTCGTAATTGATGTTATGTTCATGTTTTCAGTGGTAACAAGTGCATCATTAAAATATACCATACCACCAAACATACTATTGATAACCCTGTCTTTCTTAGAAATTGCCGCACAGCTTGAACTATCAACTGTCGAAAGGGATTGAAAAAAAACTCCATACTCTTCTTCATTTTCAAGAAATTCTACCGAGAAATTCTGCCGCTCCATATCATTCTTTATGGTGACAGACAGGTTTTTCTATATAGCTGACCAAATCATCAGGATTTTGTCCGAGCTTACGGATGACAAAATACATTCTGACCTGCGCTGCATATGTCTGGTTCGTAACAGGTGTACTATGGAATATAATTTCAAAAGCGGTGTTCTCCGTTTCCGATGAGCGGAAAAGCTCCAAAAGAAATTGTGTGAAAAAATTCTGATTCATTTCACAGGCTTTTTCGGGAATACGGTGCATCAGCTCATAATACGGTACACCTGTAATTTCGGCGATGGTATAAGCCACACAGCTGCCATCCGCGCTGAAGCTTTTTCTGACCACTGAAGCCACCGCCTTTACAAAACTCTGCACTGGGCGCAAAGTGATCTTGACAAATTACTAAGCTCCCCTGTCTTACTCTTCATTGACACATACTTTTTGAATTTATATCTGATACCAGATACATCAATATCTGCTCCGGCAGTGCTCTTATTGCCGCCGAGAATTCCAAGCACCTCAAATGCAAGCTCATCCGGATCGCTTGTTGTAAGTATGTATGCCTGAATCAAATTGCACATAATCTGGTCACTGCCTAATCTGATTGTGCAATTTATCATTGAAGCATTCGCATAGCCTATCGTCATCAATTTACCTATACTGCCAACCTTAGCAGCAGGGAGATCATGGAATTCAATTACATACCTGACAATACCATTATTACTGATACGCGTAACGCTCTGCATAAGCTCTCCAAAGATTTCCGATTCAAACTGCGATGCATCTATTGATGAAAGATACATATCCATTACATCATCATAGTTTACTCCGGATGCCTTCGCCATTCTGAGCATTTCTACCCTTTGATCTGACGGAATATCCTGCATACAAATCATTTTTGTGCAGGCATCCGCATTAATACGAAGTCCGATCTGCAAAAGCTGATAAATAACCTCTTTCTTTACATCAAACGAATCATTGCTATTGGCGATGTAGTTGCTCAACGTATTATTGAAGAATGACCTGTTAAGCCCCATTGAAAACAGGAGTTTTACAACAACCGGCTTATTTTGCTTATCGGTTACACAGTTGACAATATATTTTTCCACTGTATTCGTATAAAGATCATTTGTCAACGACAGCAGATAACGTATCATTTCCAGTCGGTTTTCGGGGTTATCATATGCCTCACAAAGATAATCGGAAATGAATCGGTATTTGACTTTATCCGCAACATCAAATTTCATCATTGCATCTATTATCCCCTGCTTGCCCTGCAAATCAAAATCTTCTCTCGAAAGTACTTCACTGAAATGATTACTGCTAAATTCCACATAATTATTTGATTCATGCAGCATATTAAAATTTTGCATACATACCTCAAAGCTGCAGCTCGACACTGAAAATTCAACGATGGTACTAATCTCCACATCCAGCAAATTTCCCTTGATAAGTGCATTCATCAGTTCATATACAAGCTGTTGATCCCCAATCTTTGTTATGATGTTGCTCATCATACATTCAACCGAAGGTCTTGCCGGAGTATTGCAAAGTCCAATCGCTATTTTGCACTTCGTTTCAGTGCTGTCGCCGGACTCGCTCATATACTTTTCAAAAACCTTTTTGTCATCCTCAGAAAGCTCTGAATCATTTTCAATAAGAAACAACGCATTTTCAGCTTTGCCGCCGTCATCCGGACATTTATTCAGCAACGTATGGAGTACAGCCTTCTTGTCAATATTGTCCGCATTGTGAAGAATTTGGTTGAACATTTCAAAGTTGCCCCTCTTCACAGCGAAATTAATCAAATTGCTGTTCAGAACTCTTGAATAAACACCGGATGCATCAAAATATTTTAAAAGAAAATCTGTCCTTGCCGTTGCATTCAGTGAATCAAACACCAAAATAAGAACTCCGACTACCTCCGCAGAATCAAAAAATTCATAAAGAGCGATCTCCTCCTCCGTGGGAGAGTCACCCATAGATTTCAGAGTCATATAATTCTTTTTCATCATCGAGAAGTAGTTTTGTTGTTCCGATTTTGAGATACCGCTGCTCACAATCATGTTCATCTCGTATGCGATATCTGCAATTATGGTTCCCACATATCCCGAATCAATTTTTTTACATTCTACCAGATTGTTCTGCGCACTATTCATACGCTTATATGCAATATCAAGTATTGCCTGACGCACAACATTCTTAATGGTAAACATTGTGTCAACCTGCTCGTGCCTTTCGATGACAGCACCGCAATACAGGCATTTCCACATTTTCGTTTCTTTGTCATAATCGAATTTTGTGCCAGCACAGGATGTGCATTTCTGGACTACATAGCTTACAGACATTTTAATCCCTCGTTAAATTTATTTCCTTCCCGGAAAATTCTTATTTACTGTTTTTTAGGAGCATATTTCTTTCGGAAATATACGAGCTAAGTTTATAACATACTTGTAACGCTTCATTTTTTTCATTATTGGAACAAAGGTATTTCAATTCCTTAACTTTACCGGCGATCATATCATCAACTTCTTCAGTAACACTTGTTGTCATAGGATCGGAATAGCGAATACCTTCCTGTACCTTATGGAGTTCTCTTTTCAGCTCCGGATCAAGACATTGATCCTCCATTACCTTTACCTGTATAGCCAGATTTTTAATTGATCTTACCTTTGTCTCGACATTTTTATTGATATCTTCCACAACACCCTTGCTCATAAGGGCAAGTGCCGCAAATATTATGAAAATAAGCAGCATTATTGACTGTATCACAATAGCGAGTGTTGAAGAAGCAACAAGACGGAAAAGCATGAAAACGAAACTTACAAATAATTCCGCAATAAAATAGAACACCGAAAATGACATCAGCGGAATATTCATAAAAATAGCTTCCGTATCAGACTTTTGAAATGTGAGATATGCCACAATAATATTAGCTGCGAAGCCGACACACATAAAAGCATAACTCAACCAGAAAACATCATTTTTTTCGTTAAAGGCAACCAATGTGACAATGTTATAGATAGCAAACACAGCCGCATAAACCACAGCCAACATTATGATATACTTTTTATCAGTTTTTTTAGTCATAGCGCTCATTTCTCCCTTTAGATAATTTTCGTTCCGCAAATATTACAGAATTTAGAGCCTGCAGTCAATTTCGCATTGCAGTTCGGGCATATTGTTTCTGTTTGCAGACGCTTGCCGCAGAAATTGCAGAATAAAGAGCCGGGAGCTACTTGCTTACCACATTCGGGACAGAAGTTGCCCATCCCCTGTTCGGTAGAAACTGTCGGCGTAGGGGCAACAGGTGCAGTCGGGGCAGTGGGTGCGGCTGAGGCAATGGGGGATTGGTTATTCTTTAGGAATCCACTGACATCAAATCCACCCTGAGTTCCGGCTGAAACAGCATCTCTTGAGGGTGAAACACCTGCAAGATCCTTTCTGCTGTCATTTCTTACTCTATCAGAACTAAGGGCACCTCTCGCAATATCTACTATCGAACCGCCAAGTGCACCGCCCATCATAAATCCTCCGACAGCACCGCCAATGTTACCCATCGTTCCTTCATTGCCTGCAAATTTTTCTGCGATCATCATCTGACGCTCTTCCTGCCATGTATAACCTTCAATGAGTCGGCTGCTGCGTCTTTCCTTTGCAGCCTTTACCGCATCATAATCTTCCTTGGGAACCTCAATAGTTTCAATATTAAAGTATTCGACACGGATACCATATTCATCAAAGATATCATCCAGTCTTTCTTTTACAGCCTCACTGATTTCAAAAAGATTAGCATTAATCATGAAATAGCTCAACTGACCGTTGATCATGATCTTTGAAATACAATCCTTTACATGAGATGAGATCAATCCTTTAAAGCTGTTCATCATTTCTTCGGATGTATATCTGCTCCTAAATCCTACCTGCTTTATAAGGAATTTTCTTGAATCTACGATTGAGAAAGTAAGACTTCCGTGAAGCATAACGTGCAGGAAAATATCATACAGAGGATCATCAAGGGTAATTGCACCCCTGCTGCCCCAAAGCATATCCATTTGATGAACCTGATTAACATAAAATACCTTACACGGGAAAGGACTCGTACCCCCTGTGGGAATATTGATTATCCTTCTTACCAACGGAATATTAGGTACTGTCAGTGTATGCCGACCGGGGCCGAACAGATCGGCAGCCTGACCGTTGACGCACAAAAGTGCCTCATAGGTTTCGTCCACTATCAGCTGGGATGTCGCATTGATCTCTTCACTTGGATATTTCCATACAAGATCATCCGGTGAACCCTCAAACTTTATTACCTGTGCGATTGCCAAAACTATCACTCCTGTTTTTTATTTCTTTGCTATTTGATTTATATCCAAACTACAATAAGCTTACAGCTCATCATCATTACTTCTTTTTACGGTTTTTTCGTTCTTCCGTTTTTGCCTTCAATCTATCGAGCCATGAAACAGGTTTTGCCGATTGAAGATTATTTTCCGGATGAAATACAGTAAAGTTCATACTCGGCTGTTCTCCGAACATAGGATCGACTTCATAAGAGATATGCGGTGGGGAAGTCATAGGTTCTGTTGATTTGATTACAGTCGGTGCCTCGGTCTGTTGCAAAGACTTTACCCCCACAGATTCATCCCCAACCGACTGAGTTTCAAGTCCTACCTTTTGCGGTACAGTTTCACTTTCGTGAGGTTCAACTACACCCGATAAAGCTTCTTCGGACTCTATACCCAATACAGAATTTTCCGCCCTTTCAGGCGCAGCCATATCATTCGGAGGGGATTCCTCCGTTTCCGACATGAAATCACCAAAGCCTACGTCATTTTCAAGCGTTTCCTCCTGCTCCTCTTGTACTTCCGGTTCGACTTCTATCGGTGTAATGTCATTTACCTGTGTTTCAGACTCAGACGGAGC
>CANRAN010000020.1 GCA_947628595.1 uncultured Clostridia bacterium
AATTGTATGAATTTTCTCGTGAATGATTCCATATCCTCAATATTAAGAAAATCATTTGCAGGCTTTCCCGAATATTTCAGACCATAGGCAGGATCAGCAATGATAAAGGTAATATCCTCACCGTCAAGAATTTCCCTTGCCGCCTCTATGGTTCCAACATGATATATTTCACATTTGTCCGTTCTGCTTTTGAGATATTTATATGTAGACTCATCAGAAAAAAGAAGAATTTTGTAATGTGTTTCGGGATAAAACAACTCCTTTATTTCCGGATTGTCCTCAGGAATGATAAGGTCTATATCTATATTCTTCAAAAGAGCAAGATTCACATCCAATCTTTCGGATGTAAGAATTTTTGTAAGCTCAAATATTTCATTACTTATTAAGGATCTAGAACGAGATGTAATTGTTCTTGCATCTGCATTTATGCCTTCACTGAATATCAGCGCCCAATAAAGCTTTTCGTCAACCTGTATATCTATTCCTAATTTATCCCTGTAACCTTTCAGCTGATTGCATATCTCCTTTTCGGCAATCAATTTTAATGATGACACAGAAAGATGATTAAACATAACAACATTACCTGCTGCAAAGCGTGAGCATATCGCGGCAGGAAAAAATCTGTTGTTTGTTACAGGGTCTATATCATTTTGCAGGGCATTCAATATGACCTTTTTTGAAATACCGGAAAGATTTTCGGTATCTGTACCATCATATAAATTTTTTCCGGCATTTGTTGTCATGATAATCATAGCGCCCGAAAAGCTTACTACTTTCTCCGTGTATGCATCAGCAAGCTTACCCGCATCCAGTATTTGAAGAAACAGTCGTATAACAACAGGATGTGCCTTTTCTATCTCGTCAAAAAGGAGAATACAATCAGGATTCTTATCTACGAAATCAGTTAAAAGCCCGGGTCCGGCACTCTTATATATCTTATTCGATCCGATCAGCCCAAAATTTGCTTCCTTATCTGCAAATTCACTCATATCAAATCTTTTGAAAGGGCGTCCCAGAAGTCTTGCAGCTGTTTCCGCAAGAAATGTTTTGCCGACACCCGGAGGACCTGCAAACAGATAGGTAACGGCAGGACGGTTTTTATTCATACCTATAATATTTGTAATGCTAGAATGGAAAAATCCCGATACAAATGTATTAATTGCGTTATCCTGACCAATGAGCAATTCCTTTAGCTGATTTTGCAGCTTCTGAGCTGAAAAGGTCAACTGTGAAAGACTCTGCTCCCTATTTTCGACATATTCGTCAAATAATTCTTCATCATCGTCAAATTCAGGAACAATATCCAAATCATCGTCTTCAGGCACGTATTCCACATTTTCCGATTTTTTCAGTGCATTCTTCAATATAAGTGACGGTGCATTGATTATACATTCCAGTATTACCTTTGAATGTACAAATTGGCACCGGTTGGAATATTCAATAGTCACTGCTTCTCTGATTTTTTTCCTGTAATAGTCAATATCCTCTTCAGTGTAACCGTTTTCGGTTAGGTATGTGCGAAGCCAATCACGCATTGATATCATCCTTCGCTTTTCTCCCCCAAGCCAATCAATAAGAGGAATAAATGAATTCTTCAAATCAAACGTTGAAATAAAGTTACTGTCCTCAATACATATATTCAATACCGCAGCAACCAATTTTTCAGCTGTAACTTCATCACCACCAATTTTTAATATTTCGGGTGATTGGGAAAATATGTACATCATCGTTGTATCATATTTAACATCCTCTAAATTATCAGACATTTAAAACCATCCTTCCATGTATAAAAATTATGCGTATTATAAATCTCACCTGTTTCTGTTCAATACAGACCAACATAGGCACTATTGTTTCAGCTCAATATGCACATATTATACTATAATGCACCATAATAGCCAACAAATTGCGTTATTTTGACAAATTTGAAATAAAAAATATAAAATGTGTAAACTGTCCGTGTACATCAATAGGCAAATATAAAATACGATCCTCTAAAATAATATTATTAAGACCTTAGAAAGTTCCTACTGCTCGTCCGTTGTTCTACCTCTGGGTGCTGCCGGACAGGTATCAAATACCTCAGCAACTCTGTCCCTCATCCACAGAAACGGATTTATACGCACAGAAAAGCCATATCCGTTATCCATTCTCCATTGATAGCTCGGGGCCTGCGGCAGTCCATACATAGCAAGTATTGTCATAATAACCCCACCATGTGTCACAACAGATGCATTTGTTATCCCCTCTGCCGACATAGCCTCCACAAGCCGTTCAAATCCCCTACTGATCCTTCCGGCAAATTCTTTTCCGCTTTCTCCGCCCGGAGGGGGAGTTTTATCTGAATTTTGCAGCCAGTCTCCGAATCTTTTGTCCCCGGCAAGTTCAGCCGCACCCTTGCCCTCCCACTCACCAAAATTACATTCGGAAAATGCATTAATTTTTTGTATATCAGTGTCGGGATATATTATCTCACAAGTTTCTATACAACGCAGCAGCGGACTGCTGTATAGTTTCTGAGGGTGCGGATAACCTATTCCCTCTCTTATTCCGACCAGATCCTCTCTTCCTTTTTTTGACAGGCTTACATCGGTTATTCCTATATATTTACCTTTAAGTGTTTCTTCAACCGCACCATGCCTTATTAGATTAATAACATATGATTGCATTTTCTGCATCTCCTCCATTATTTAATTAACAAAATATTCAAAAACAACTTTACAAATTGTTTTAAATGTTATATAATTTACTTGCTGTTTATACGTCGTACCGTGTCGTAATGAATCGACAGCTTATACTTAATATATTATTACTGTAAATTACTAAAGTCAAGAGGTGGAATATGAATAATGACTTCCCGAGAATAATAACCCTGCTCCGTAAAGAGAGGGGACTGAGTCAGAAACAGGCAGCTCTTGAGTTGGGTATATCACAGGCCCTGCTTTCACATTACGAAAAAGGAATAAGAGAATGCGGTCTTGACTTCGTTATTCATATTGCCGACTACTATAATGTTTCCTGCGATTATCTTCTGGGACGCACTCCCGACAGGGCAGGAGCTACCATAAGACTTGATGATATTCCTGATCCTCCGGATTCTGTTCCGGAGGATGATAGTAAATCAAACAACCTCGCTTCCTTAAACAAGAAACTTATCCTCAATTCCGTAAATATCATATATGAGATACTTGCAAAAACCGGAAGTAAGGGTTTGACTGCAGAAATATCATCGTATCTCATGGTTTCCGTATATAAAATGCTTCGTGTAGTCTACTCGTCAAATCCCAAAAACCCGCAGGCAATGTTTTCTGTAATGCCTGAAATATATAGCGGACTTGCCTGTGCACTGCAATCGGTTATAGAAACAAGCGTGAATCAGATTTCCTCAGGCAAAGCAGCCGACGGCTTTCGGGGAATAAATCCCTCGTCGGCACCCGAGCTTTCCCCCGATATTATTTCAAAAATCTATCCGGAGCTTGCACCCTCACTCTTTAACCTTATTCAAAAAACAGAAGAAAAAATTAAAAAGCTTATCTAAAAGGCATTATTGCAGACACTGTGCTAATGCCTTTTTTATTTTTAACAAAGGGGCTGCCGCATTAAGTATGTTAAAACCTAATGCGACAACCCCTTAAATTCAGCTTTCCGAGGTTTCTGGACCGCTTGAGATATTCAGGCTTATCTTTGCACCATACGGTGCCATATCACCTGCATTATAGTTTTCATAACCGATTACTTTACCCTCTTCAACCGTTTCACTTGCAGTATAATTACCGGGTGAAGCAATAAAGCCCTGTTCATTAAGTGCCTTTACGACCGTTTCAACAGACTGTCCCGCAACAACAGGTAGCTCTCTGCTTGATGAACCCTTACTTACCTTTACCACTATGGTTACTTTCTTATTTGCCTTTGTACCAACCTCGGGACTTTGCTCGGCTATTTCTCCCTCTTTATATTTTTCACTGAATACGTCCTCGTTTGCTCTGATTACAGTATAATCGGATTCCGCCGACTGCTTCGCAACAACATCATTATAGCTCTGTCCGACAAGATCGGGAATGAAAATCATATTCGGATCAATGCTCTCCTCAACCGATGGTTCGCTTGATTCCTCCTTATTATTATTTATCAGACCAAAGCTGCTTGTCGGATGTTGATATATCCACAGAATACCCGCAACAGCAAGTATAAGGAAACAAGCCAGTACAGAAAGGATTCCCCATGCATATCCCGGCACACCGCTCTTTTTCGGTGCATATCTGTTGGCAGCCTGACTCTGCATAGCGTTTCTGTCTGCCTCAGTACGCATTGCCTTGACTGTCGGTGCAGCTGACAAATGTGTTCGCATTTCCTCAAATGTCTGTATTCTCTTCTTAGGCGATACCTGAAGTCCTCCGGCAAGTGCTGTTACAACATGGGACGGCAAACGTTTAAAAACTGCTGTCGGTATCGGGAGCTTGCCGTCAACCTTTCTGTCACAGCTGTTTTCGGGCAGTTTTCCCGTGAGTGCATAAAACAATGTTGCCGTAAACCCGTATATATCGGTTGCCTCTGATAACTCACCTTCATCAATGTATTGCTCCATTGCCGCACATCCGTCCATAAGCTCCGGTTCAAAATTGGTTCCCAAACGTCTTATGTCATCTATTGCAAAACCTTTGAGTTTCAGCTTTCCGGATGTCGTCACAACAATATTTTCCGGGGATACCGCATAATGTCCTATTCCTGCCGAATGAAGAGTGGAAAGCACGGAGATAAGCGGCATGAAAAGCTGACGCGCTGTATTCCAGTCCACACTTCCCCCCCTGCGTTCGATAAATTCAGTAAACGGGATGGAATCATAATACTCCTCAACCGTATATGAAACACCGTTTTCAGTAAATATATCAAAAATAGGAGCAACAGCAGTGAGTTCACGCATTCTTGCAATCGTTCGGTAGTAGCCGAGGAATTTATCGTTAATTTCCTTATACCTTTCCTCAAAGCCCGAACGTATAACCACATTCGTTTTTCCCTTTGCCCTTCCGCAGATGCCGGCAGGCATGAATTCATGAATTATAACAGGTGATGCCATAGCCTCACTGTAGGCTATATATCTTGCACCCTCCGAATTATTTTCTATTTTTCTCCCCACAAGGTAATTATCATTCTGAAGCCTAACACCAAGAGGCAAAAAGGGAGCCGGCTGTTCGCTCGACCGGTCGAAACCGCAGAACGGACATATCTGTTCGCCGAGATTTTCCTTCATACATCCCAAACAAAGCTGTGTCATTTTATTTACCGCCTTCTCCGTACATATTACAGTACAGTAATTCGACTGTACGGAAGTCGGATTACATTATAGAATAGAATAGATATTTTTTATTTTTTCTCCGCAGGAAACGGACCACTCAAAGCATTATAACATAACAAATACTCAAATTGCAAGTTTTTGGGAATTAATGTTCTCAGTAGTTACAAAATTGTAAATATAAACGGTATTTTATACCGAATTTTATTAAAAATTTGAAAATTATATTATGATTTGTAAAATTTCAACAAAATATTCGCTTTCCATTTGACATAATATAAATCAATTGATAAAATTTATATGATGCCCGAAGGATGTGTTCTTGACACGGCTTTTTAAAAAGCTGCCTACGCAAGCAAATTTGGTTCGGGCAACCATTCGGAGGTAGTTTTATATGGTTTATATATTGGAAGACACTGATATGCTCGATGAAAAATTTATAGCCTCATCATATAATCATCTCAGTCTGCAAAGACTTCAAAAGCTTGATTCTCTTAAAAAATCCTCTGCCAGAGTAGATGCGGCAGCGGTATATCTTCTCCTCAGATATGCACTGAAAAACGAATACGGTATCGACTCGGCTCCCGAGTTTATTTTCAAAAAAAACGGAAAGCCTTATCTTAGGGATAATGAAAAAATTTTCTTTAATCTCAGCCATTCACGCAATTCCTGCGCCTGCATACTTTCCGACAATGAAACCGCCGTTGATATAGCGGAATTCCGCAAAATAAGTATGAATACTGCAAAATACTATTGTTCTCCCGCAGAGCTTGAGCTAATACAAAGCATTGAGGATCAGACGGAAAGAAACAGGGAGCTTGTCCGTCTTTGGGCTATAAAGGAATGTTACTCAAAAATTGACGGTTCAGGACTCAGTATGAATTTCAAGACTGTGGAAAGTAAAAAGCTTGACAGCATACATATAATTAATGGTGAAAGATATTATGCCGCTTACCATTCAGATAAGAAACAAAAATTGGTCAAACCAGTGATAAGTCAATTACTTTAAATACATATATGTCAGAGTCTTTCATTCAGCAAAAACTCAGCCACACCGTCTTCATAGCTGTTGCCGATAACAATATCGGCGGCAGCCTTTATTTTTTCCCTCGCATCACCTACCGCTATTGCTGTGTCTGCATTTTTCAGCATATCAAGGTCGTTAAGATTATCCCCGAAAGCTGTTACACTGTCAGCTCCAAGCAGTTCCTTTATTCTGAGCATACCGGCAGCCTTCGATGCTTCACTTGAAAATATCTCAAGATAATACAAGTCGGAATAATTATCATTGTAAAGGGTAGAGCGTACACATTCAGTCATTTCAATTTCTGTGTGTATAGGTAAAAGCCTTGCATAGGTATCAACCATTGTAAAGTAAATAACCTTGTCGTCATCATTTATCTCTATATTGTTAATCTGCGAAAAGCTTTTATAATCACTGTCACGCCTTGCCTCAAAGAAATTTCTCTCAGGCTCATTTCTCAGCCTTTCAAATTCTACATGGATACCGTACTCCTCATCCACCTTATATACAAATGAGGTTCTATCATGTCTGCGAAGTATTTCGAGTACCTTTCTTGCCGCTGTGTTTTTTATAGGCGTGCAGTCTATATATGCCCCTCTTGCGAAGTCATATATAAGCACTCCATTCAGCTGTACACATGGAAGCTTAAGCCCTAAGCCGTTCAGTATGTCTATTGAGCTAATACTTCGTGCTGTTGCAACTGTAAACAACATTCCATTTTTTATAAGACTGTTTATTATTTCTGCACTTCTCTTTGAAAGCCTTGCATCTCTGTTCAATAATGTTCCGTCAAGGTCTGATATGTATAATATTGACATCTTTACCTCCAATTAATCCGCTATAACATAATATGTAATATCCGCAAACTGAAGTCGTTTGCTTTCCTTATGCGGTCTTGTGCTGAAGCTTCCTTTTATTTCCCTACCGTCATTCATATATATAATTCCGATACCGTCTGCAAAGCCC
Organism: uncultured Clostridia bacterium; assembly: GCA_947628595.1. GTDB lineage: Bacteria > Bacillota > Clostridia > Oscillospirales > Acutalibacteraceae > UBA1213. The sequence continues at coordinate 7,281 of CANRAN010000020.1, forward strand.
TTAGAAAAAATTCCGGTATATCTATGATCGCAGAACAGCATTGTGCCCCTGCCCTCGGGCATTCCCCCCGAAAGACATCCGGTATATTTACCGTTTACATAAGCCATATCAATAGCATATTCAGGAGCAAATCTGTATTTCTCATACTCACTGTCCTTTAACTGCTCACATTCGGGCAGAGCATCAAGACCTTTGTAAAATACCTGCATTGTCTTTTCGGGAATACCGTTTTTGAATATACCCTCAAATTCCTTTTCACACGTATCATTATATGAGCAACCCATACCATTTCTTTTTCCGTCGGCCATATTTCCGAAATATGTCATTATATTATCTTCAGAAAATTCACAAACATATGTGAGGGCATCATCACTATACAGACACTTCCTTATCACTCTGCCGTTGTATATTTCATTTATTCTGCCATGACGTTTACCGCTCCTGAACTGTCCCGCAAACCTTGCCGAACCGTTTTCATAGAGTACTCCGCAACCGCTGTAACAGTCATTTTTCCACATACCGAAATACATTATTTCGTTACTGTTATATTCAGCCCCTGTGCCGCTTCTCATACCACCGCTGAATTCTCCTGAGTAAACAAGCATACCGTCCCTGTACAGCTTTCCTTCACCTTCGTACACAGAGTTGACAAATGCCCCGTCATATATCTTTTCCCCGTCTGTATATTCGATACCTCTGCCGTTTCTGTGCATATTACTCCATTCACCACAATATACAAGATGACTATATCTGTCATATTCATTAAATATTCCTGTCGGCTCTCCGTTGTCAAAATTACCCTCAACATACGCTCCTTCGTCAAGAAATAATCTTCCGGCTCCGTTATACATATCATTTTCAAAACTTCCGATGTATATAAGTCTGCCTGTCCTGTCTGTAAGTGAGCATTTTCCGTCCGCCTTACCATTTTTGAATGTACCTCTCAGAATTTTTCCGTCATCAAGGTAAAGCGTCCCCTTTCCGTCATATAGATTATTTTTCCATTCACCCCTATAACATACGGAACCGTCAGTCTTATACGATATACCCATGCCAATCCTTACATTATCCTTGTATCCGCCGACATACAGCATATTACCCTCGCTGTCAAACTGTGTTCCTGTTCCGAGAAATTCTCCGTCCTTATACTTTCCTACAAAGAAATTATCTTTCTCTGCCGAATATGTAATACCTGCCCCGCTCCTCTTTCCGTCCGTCGCCTTGCCGACATATATAAGACTTCCATTTTTATCAAAACTCGCTCCTACACCATATGATTGGTTATTTTTCCAATTTCCTACAAATATACTTCCATCATTCGGGGAAAAGGCTATTCCCAAACCCTCACGTTTGTTATCCTTCCATGAGCCTGCATAGCATAGCTTTCCTGATTTATAATAATAAACTCCGAAGCCATTTCTCTTATCATCCCTATAACCTCCCTCATAAGCTGTTTTGCCGCTCGACATTGCTGTTCTTCCTATACCGCTTCTCTTATCCCCAACAACATCTCCGTAATAGTAATACTTACTTTCGCCTGACTCTATTATAAGCTTTTCTGTCATCTCATATGGACATTCGGATGCAAATGTACACGGTTGTTCATGCTTATCCTGCACTGTATCATAAGACGTACAAGTCTCTGTCGAAGCAACAGTCATTACGTTATTTTCCTCCTGCTCTGCCTGTTCGTATGTATCGATATTCCCCGCATATACACTGCTGTTGTCGGATACATTATTTTCTTCATCATATTCATGGGAATTCTCTGTGTCTGACTTTTTAGCGTCAGATGTAACGTCCGCTATATTAAACGATGGCTCAATAATTTCATCATTTGCCTGATTTACTATGTCGGAGTTTTCCACCTCAAGTATTTTATCAAGCATAGTCTGCCTTCCTGTTGCCTCGGGTTCATTGCAAAAATAATAGCTTCCGCTATTTGTACGGCAGAATATCTGCGGCTCACCAAGTGTATTATTAAGATTCTCGGTATGTTCCTTGTCCACAACCTGCTCAAACGGGTACAGCACATCCATTGAACCGTTGTTTTTTCTTACAAGCACACTTCTTTCACCGTCTGTCGATGGTATAACCGTACATATAGGATTATCCCTATCTTTCTTTGAAAAAAACTCAACTCTCAGAAGCATATGTGAATTATCATAATATGCCTTTTTATACGGATGTCTTTCATTATCAACGGATTCTATATAATAGCCCTCCTCACATATAACGGAATATTCCGCAAGCTGTGAGCCGATAAGCTTTTTCCATTTCAGCGGTTTGTTCTCCTCCATATTGTAAGAACAACGATAAATCGTACCCATAATATTATAGGTACTGCGGTTTTTCTGACGCTTCTGTGTTTCAAAATATTTTTGCCTGATTTTACTGAGAATATCTCCTCCGTCAATCGTCTCAAGCTCTGTATTGTATATTCCGTAATATATAAGCTCCCTGTCCGCTTTTTGTATCAGTTTGTAATCCATGGCAATATCCCTTTCATGCTTTATACTGTATTTATCATACAATAATTATTTATTTTTTGCAAGAAAAAGCAGTAGAAAAGATAAATACAGGCAAAAAAACTTTTAAATTATCCCACAGTGTGATATAATTAGCTTATATTCCCATAGGGAGGTTTTTTATGCGTTTTTTATTTCTTGATAATCCTATTGCAGGAACTGATGTAGGAGAGCAAATCAGTCATTTTCAGAAATGGTTTAATTCTTTTATAGATTGGCTTATAGGTATGATTCCACATATCATAACTGCAATTATAATTCTTGTCGGCGGTTGGTGGCTTATCAAGCTTATTCTTAAAATTATGGTTCGTGCCCTGAATAAGGGAAAGGCAGATCAGACAGTTATTAGCTTTCTTAATTCTATTGTCAAGGCAGCACTGTTTATTTTTCTTGGGGTATGTGTACTTTCGGCATTGAATTTTGATGTTTCAACACTGATTACAGCTATCGGTGCAGCGGCAGTTACAATAGGTCTTGCCCTCAAGGACAGTCTTGCGAATGTTGCGAGCGGTACCCTTATCATTATAAATAAAAAATTCAAAACGGGCGATTTTATTGAAACCGAGGGTATAATCGGAGAGGTTATCAAAATTGATATGATGTACACCACTCTACGCACCTATGATTATAAGGAGGTTATAATACCAAACTCAAGGCTTACCTCGAATAATATCATAAATCATTTTGTACTTGACACAAGGCGTCTCGAAATTCCCGTGCCTATTTCATATGAGGAGGACATTTCAAAGGCAAGAAAGGTTATTATGGATGTAATAAAAAATGATGAGCGTGTTATAGAGGAAAGGGACAATAAGGTTGTTGTCGATAAGTTTAACGAAAGTAGTGTTGATCTTACCGTATGGATATGGTGTGCCTCCGAGGATTACTGGAAGCTACTATTTGATATGAGGGAAAAAATAAAATGTGCTCTGAGTGAGGCTGATATTGAAATACCCTTTAACCAGGTCGATGTACATATTGACGATGATATAAATGAGAAATTGAATTTTATAAAATCTTTACCGAAGGGAGAAAATAAAAAATGATACTTGCTATTGATGTAGGAAATACCAATATAGTTTTCGGAGGGATTCAAAATTCCACTCCGATATTTGTATCAAGGATTAATACTGATAAAAATAAAACCGAGGACGAATATGCCGTTATTTTCAAAACACTTATAGAAATCAATGGAAGTTCCGCCGATTCCTTTGACGGGTCTATTATATCATCCGTTGTACCCCAGCTTAATGAGGTACTTAAAAAGGCTATATGGCTTCTTACAAAATGCGAGGCTCTTATTGTCGGACCGGGAATTAAAACAGGACTTGATATAAAAATTGACAATCCTTCAACACTTGGCAGTGATATTGTTGTCGGCTGTGTTGCGGCTCTTGCTCAATATCCGAAACCGTTTATTGTAATAGATATGGGAACGGCAACAACCATGGTTGTTGTTGATAAGGACGGAATATACAGAGGAGGTATTATAGCTCCGGGAGTAAAAGTTGCTGTGGAGTCTTTGACGGGGAATACCGCACAGCTTCCGTCAATAAGTCTCGATGCGCCCAAAAAAGCAATAGGAACAAATACTGCCGACTGTATGCGTTCGGGAATAGTTTTCGGAAATGCGGCAATGATTGACGGAATGATAGACAGACTTTCTCTTGAAATTGACGGAAAACCGACAATAGTTGCAACCGGAGGACTTTCATCAAAAATCATACCTAACTGCAAACATAATATTTTCATTGATAATGATTTGCTTATAAAAGGACTTGAAATTATTTACAATAAAAATCTCGATTAACACGGTACATTAATGAAAATTCTTTCAATGATACCACATGGCGACTCCAATATAAGGCAATGAAAAAAAACCGGATGTACACTTTTGCGGCGTAAAATTCGTACCGACACTAATAGGTGTAAATTAATTAACAGATTTGAGGAGTTGAATGTTATGACTGAAAAAGAAAAAATGCTAAAAGGTGAATGGCACAATGCTAATTTTGACGAAAATCTGCTTGAGGAACGTCAAAAAGCAGAATTACTCTGTTATGATTTTAATATGTCCAAACCGGGAAGTCGTGAGCAAATTTCCGCTTTGACAAAACTGTTGGGTGTTAATTTACCAAAAGGGTTTACGGTTCTTTCACCGGTCTATTTTGATTATGGTACACTGACTCATTTTAGTGAGGGTGTATTTGTTAATCATGGCTGTTATTTTATGGATGGTGGCACAATTTACATTGGAAAAAATGTCTTTATCGGTCCGTTCTGCGGTTTTTACACTGCGAGCCACCCGATGAATTACACAGACAGGAACAAAGGATTGGAACGAGCACTGCCAATTCACATAGGAGACAACTGCTGGTTCGGTGCAAACGTATCCGTTCTGCAAGGCGTTACAATTGGAAGCGGCTGTGTGATTGCTGCCGGGAGTGTGGTCACGTTGGATTTACCTGAAAACTGTTTAGCGGCCGGTGTCCCTGCTTCTGTGAAAAAATATATAGAGCAATAAAAAATACCTTTTATCATGGTTAATTGAAAAACAAATATATATCTGCACAATAAATCCGGAATTTATATTAGTATATAATAAAAAGTCGTCCATTTGCAGGACGGCTTTTTCGGTTGAATTAATCTACAACTATAATTATATATGCTTATTCCATAAATAAGATACTAACCCACATTTTTATATCAATATCAATTAAGGGATTGGAGAAATTCCGAAAAATATTCCGGCAGATCAGTTGACAGCTCAATTACTTCCCCTGTCCTCGGGTGCTTAAAGGCTATATAATAAGCATGAAGGCATTGTCCATTGAGTGAGGCTATTACCTTTTTCGGACCGTAAACGGGATCTCCCACAACCGGATGTCCAATATGGGCCATATGTACACGAATCTGGTGTGTCCTGCCTGTTTCAAGAATAAGCTCAAGATGGGTAAAACCCTGATATCTGCCCAGCACCCTATAATGAGTGACCGCATTTCTGGAATTTTTTTCTGTTACGGTCATTTTCTTTCTATCAACAGGATGCCTGCCTATCGGTGCATTGACAGTACCCTCGTCATTTTTGAAATTACCGTAAACAACTGCTTGATATTTTCTTGTAAAACTATGCTCCTTTATCTGCTCTGCAAGCAATCTGTGTGAAAAATCGTTCTTGGCGACAATAAGCAATCCGCTTGTATCTTTATCTATTCTGTGGACTATCCCCGGACGTAGTACGCCGTTTATCCCCGACAGACTGCCCTTGCAATGATACAGCAGTGCATTTACAAGCGTACCCGTATAATTTCCCACTGCCGGATGTACCACCATACCCTTTGGCTTATTTACAACAAGAAGATCCTCGTCCTCATATACAATCTCAAGAGGTATATTTTCAGGCAAAGCTTGCGGTGATACCGGCTCGGGAACAGTAAGAGCAATACAGTCGCCTGTCTTTAATTTATAATTCTTGGCCGGCTGCTTACCGTTTACCGATACAAAACCGTCAGATATAAGCTTTGCGGCGGCAGAGCGTGAAAGTTCCTCCTCAGCCGCCGCAATATAACTGTCTATTCTTTCGCCGTTATTTGCTTCGTCAATCACATATATCTTTTCATTCATTATTATTTTCCTCATCGGCATCACTGTCAATTTTATTTTTAGTCATCTCCGGAGATGTAATTATGCATATCATAAATAATACAGCACCAACCGTCACACAGTAATCCGCAAAATTACATACCGGAGGGAAAAATGAAACAGAAAGATAATCTATAACAAAGCCCCTGAATATTCTGTCAACAAGATTTCCTACACCACCGCCGATAATGAGAGCAACAGCCGTATAGAACAGCTTACTATCGAATTTCCTATTTATCAGAAGATACAGAAAAACTCCGATAAGCGCCCCTGTAATTATACTGAATATAAAGGTTCCGTTCTGAAAAATACCGAAAGCCGCCCCTCTGTTCTCAGTATATACAAGTGAAAACAAATTATCTATCACACTAATATTGCCGTCAGGGTACATATTTGCATACACAAAATATTTTATTACCTGATCTATGGCGGCAATCAAGACTGCGGCTGCCAGTACCAAAGCAACAACCATAGCTCTCCTCCTTTACTGTAATTAAGCGGTGCATCCGCAAACACACCGCCCAATAGAAATTTTATTTAACGTATATTTTAGCCGTTCATAGCCTCAATAACACCTGCGCAACGGCTGCAAAGTGTCGGATGTTTGCAATTCTTGCCTACTGTATTACTGAATATCCAACAACGCTCGCACTTTCCTCCCTCTGCTGCCGAAATCTCAACCTCAAGAGAGTCACTCTCTGTTTTAACTATTTCAACAGCCGATACGATAAATGCGGCCGCAAGCTCCTGCTCAACGGATTTGAGGAAGTCATACT
>CANRAN010000021.1 GCA_947628595.1 uncultured Clostridia bacterium
ATCAGCCCTCGTTAATTGCAGCCTGTGCAGCAGCAAGACGTGCAATCGGAACTCTGAACGGTGAGCAGGATACATAATCAAGACCAATCTTATGGCAGAACTCAACAGATGAAGGATCACCGCCGTGTTCACCGCAGATACCGCAGTGAAGCTCAGGACGTGTTTCCTTACCAAGCTTGATAGCCATTTTCATAAGTGAGCCGACACCAACCTGATCGAGCTTAGCAAACGGATCATTCTCAAAGATCTTAGCATCATAGTATGCCTCAAGGAATTTACCCGAGTCATCACGGCTGAAGCCGAATGTCATCTGAGTAAGATCGTTTGTACCGAAGCAGAAGAACTCAGCTTCTTTAGCAATCTCATCAGCTGTAAGAGCCGCACGAGGAATCTCAATCATTGTACCTACTTCATATTCCATATCAACACCGGCAGAAGCGATCTCAGCATCGGCAGTTTCAACAACTACTTTCTTAACGTACTTAAGCTCTTTAACTTCGCCTACGAGCGGAATCATAATTTCAGGCTTAATTGTCCAATCCGGATGTGCCTTCTTAACATTGATAGCTGCACGGATAACAGCAGATGTCTGCATCTTTGCAATTTCAGGATATGTAACTGCAAGACGGCATCCACGGTGACCCATCATCGGGTTAAACTCATGGAGAGAATCAATTATAGCCTTGATCTGCTCAACTGTCTTACCCTGTGCATCAGCAAGTTTCTTTATATCTTCTTCCTCAGTAGGAACAAACTCATGGAGCGGCGGATCGAGGAAACGAATTGTTACGGGGTTGCCCTCAAGAGCCTCATAGAGTTTCTCAAAATCGCCCTGCTGTACAGGAAGAATCTTAGCAAGTGCAGCTTCTCTTTCTTCAACAGTATCGGAGCAAATCATTTCTCTGAAAGCATCAATTCTATCACCCTCGAAGAACATATGCTCTGTACGGCAAAGACCTATACCCTCTGCTCCAAGCTCACGAGCCTTTTTAGCATCAGCAGGTGTATCGGCATTTGTCCTTACCTTAAGTCTTCTATACTTATCAGCCCAAGCCATAATTCTGCCGAATTCGCCGGCAATTTTAGCATCAACTGTCGGAATAGCACCGTCATATATATTACCTGTTGAGCCATCGAAAGAAATTACATCACCCTCATGATATTCCTTACCACCGAGTGTAAATACTTTATTTTCCTCATCCATAACGATAGCGGAGCAACCGGATACACAGCATGAACCCATACCACGGGCAACAACAGCAGCATGAGAGGTCATACCGCCACGAACTGTAAGGATACCCTGAGCAGCTTTCATACCCTCGATATCTTCAGGTGAGGTTTCAAGACGAACAAGAACAACTTTTTTACCTGCATCTGCCCATGCCTTAGCATCATCAGCAGTAAATACGATCTGACCGCTTGCAGCACCGGGAGCAGCACCAAGACCCTTACCGATAGGTGCAGCAGACTTGATAGCAGCAGCATCAAACTGCGGGTGGAGAAGCGTATCAAGGTTACGGGGATCGATCATAGCAACTGCTTCTTTCTCGGTTCTCATACCCTCGTCAACGAGATCACAAGCAATCTTAAGAGCAGCCTGTGCTGTTCTCTTACCGTTTCTTGTCTGGAGCATATAGAGCTTACCATGTTCAACAGTGAACTCCATATCCTGCATATCTCTGTAATGATCCTCAAGAGTTTTGCATACCTGTGTAAACTGAGCGAAAGCTTCGGGGAACTTCTGTTCCATCTCTGTTATCTTCATAGGTGTACGAACGCCTGCAACAACGTCTTCACCCTGAGCATTTGTGAGGAATTCACCGAAAAGACCTTTTGCACCTGTTGCCGGATCACGTGTGAATGCAACACCTGTACCGCAGTCATCACCCATGTTACCAAATGCCATTGACTGTACGTTTACAGCGGTACCCCACGAATACGGAATATCGTTATCACGACGATATACATTAGCTCTTGGGTTATCCCATGAACGGAATACTGCCTTTATAGCTTCCATAAGCTGAACCTTCGGATCTGACGGGAAATCCTCGCCTATCTTACTCTTATATTCAGCCTTGAACTGATTAGCAAGCTCTTTGAGATCATCAGCATCAAGCTCAACATCCTGCTTTACGCCTTTTCTCTCCTTCATAGCATCAATGAGCTGCTCAAAATACTTCTTGCCGACCTCCATAACAACATCGGAGAACATCTGGATAAACCTTCTGTAACAGTCGTATGCCCAACGACGGTTGCCTGATTTCTCAGCTAAAACCTCAACAACCTCCTCATTAAGACCAAGGTTAAGAATTGTATCCATCATACCCGGCATTGAAGCACGAGCACCCGAACGAACAGAAACGAGGAGAGGATTCTCCTTATCACCGAATTTCTTACCGGTGATTTCTTCCATCTTGTCGATGTACTCCATAATCTGTGCCTGAATTTCATCATTGATCTTTCTGCCGTCCTCATAATACTGAGTACAAGCCTCTGTTGTAATAGTAAAGCCCTGTGGAACAGGAAGACCGATATTGGTCATTTCAGCAAGGTTAGCACCCTTACCGCCGAGCAGTTCACGCATTGAAGCGTCACCCTCTGTGAACAAGTAGACCCATTTTCTTGCCATTGGAATTACCTCCTGGAAATTATTTTATCGACTTTGGTCGGTTGACAATATTATAACATAATTCTTTATCAAATTCCATTGGTTTTTGTAAAAAAGTTTGCTTTTTTTTAAAAAAATCCAAATTTTTTTCCAAATTATGCCCAAACAAGGTACTCCCCAATGTCAACTAAGCAAAATCATAATGCACATAAAAATGTGTGCAGACTCTCTACCTCGAGCCTCTGTATGAATCAAGGGCATTTTTAGCCCACTGTCTGCCTATATTGAGAAATCCTTGTTCTTTTTCGTCCCTTACAAATTTTCTCTTCACCATATCAAGGGAATGTCTGTACACCTCAAGTCGGGTAGATTGTATATAGGAACGTTTATCTCCACCAACAAAGAACTGGAAACTGATAGTATTCTCCTCCTCATCCATATCAGTAAAATATCCCGAATATACCGTATGTCCCGTTTCTTTGGCAACAATTTCGGAAACTGCAAGCTTTGTAAGCTCTACTGCAAGGTCATTCATTCCCTTTTCAAAAATTATTATTTTTTCTTTCATTGCATTGATATCGGGAACGACACGCTTTCTGATATCGGACAACTCAGGAAATTCAGCCTCAAGTTTAGCGTCAACCACCCTCAGCCTTTCGACCTGCGGTATATAATAAACCATGAATTTATGCTCGACATCATTATACAGAAAGGGGTGCTGATATTTTGAGCTGAAACCACATTTTTTACATTTCCAACGGAAAATATTTTCCGAAAAAATTACACTTCTCAGATTAGTATCTGCGACCGTATTACCGCTTACAATAATTTCCGTAGACGTTTGTTGGCTGCATTTCGGACAAACCACATATTTCGTTACACTTCGGGGCATAACATCACCTCTTTTAACCTACACAAAATCCACAATCTCATTATACCATATTTTATTCGATTTGTCATATATTTTATAAAAAAAAAAACAAAAATTACCCCGTGATATCTAAAAGATACCAACGGGGCAACAGTTTTAATCAGATAAGCTCGATCACTGCCATTTCCGCAGCATCGCCGCGGCGCGGACCAATCTTTGTTATTCTCGTATATCCGCCGTTTCTGTCGGAATACTTAGGTGCAATCTCTGTAAAGAGCTTATTGACAACATCCTCCTTAGTGATGAAAGCCAAAGCTGTACGCTTATTGCTCAGGTTCTCGACCTTAGCGAGCGTAATAAATTTTTCGGTAAGGGAACTGACTTCCTTTGCACGGGAAACGGTTGTTTCAATTTTACCGTTTTCGAGGAGGAAAGTTACCAATGCTCTGAGCATTGCAGTTCTGTGGGCAGTTTCTCTGCCCAGTTTTCTTGTTCCCGGCATTTATATTCACTCCTTTGTGGTATTTAGTCATCGTTGCTGCGAAGTGCAAAACCAAGCTTATTGAGCTTGTCTATAACCTCGTCAAGCGATTTACGGCCGAGATTTCTGACCTTCATCATCTCGTCCTCAGTCTTGTTGATAAGATCTTCAACGGTATTAATATTTGCTCTCTTCAGACAGTTGAATGCACGAACCGAAAGATCAAGCTCCTCAATGGTCATCTCAAGAGCCTTCTCTTTGCCCTGGTCATTCTTTTCAACCATAACCTCAGTGTTTGTTCCCTTGTCGGAAAGGTTTACAAACAAGTTGAGATGCTCTGTCAAAACCTTTGCTGCAAGAGAAACAGCTTCTTGTGCATTTATAACACCGTTTGTCCATACATCAAGCGTAAGCTTGTCGTAGTCGGTAATCTGTCCGACACGTGTATTCTCTATGTTATAATTTACCTTAAGTACAGGTGTATATATTGAGTCAATCGGAAGGATACCTATAACTCCGGTATTCCTTAGAATCTCCTCCTTATTTCGCTCTGCCGAAACATAACCTCTGCCCTTGCTTATGGTTATCTCCATATAGAGCTTTGCACCTTCTCCGAGAGTTGCAATATGCATTTCCGGATTGAGTATCTCAACATCCGCATCCCTTTTTATAGAATCCGCTGTTACTATACAGGGACCCTCTGCGCTGATCTCGACTGTTTTCGGACCGTCACAGTTAAGCTTTGCGATAAGTCCTTTCATATTAAGAACAATCGCCGTTACGTCCTCTTTTACGCCCGGTATTGTAGAGAACTCATGCAGAACTCCGTCAATCTTTATAGATGTAACGGCTACACCTTCCAGTGAGGAAAGGAGAACTCTGCGCAGGCTGTTGCCGAGAGTGTTGCCGAAGCCCCTCTCGAGCGGCTCAACGACAAATTTGCCGAACTTGCCGTCTTCGGATAATTCTGCTGTATCTATTCTTGGCTTTTGAAATTCGAACATCAGCTAACCTCCTTGACATTAGGCGTATAATAACACCATGATGTGTAACCTGACCTATAAATGGATTACTTGGAGTACAACTCAACAATAAGATGCGGTGCAACCTCATAGTCGATATCCTCTATTGAGGGCATTCTTACAACCTTTGCGCTGAACTGCTCCTTATTTACCTCAAGCCAGAGGGGGGTAGTTCTGCTTGCTGTTTTCTCAGCTATATCCTTAATCTTAGCACTGCTTCTGCTCTTTTCTCTGAGAGTTATAACATCTCCTGTCTTAACTCTGTATGAAGGAATATCTACCTTTTTTCCGTTTACAAGAAAATGTCCGTGTGTCACAAGCTGCCTTGACTCTCTTCTTGTGAGAGCCATGCCCATTCTGAAGGCTATATTATCAAGTCTTGATTCAAGAATTGTTATAAGGTTATTACCTGTCTGACCCTCCATTTTTGAAGCAATTTCAAAGTAGTGGTGAAAAGGTTTTTCAAGAACACCGTATATAAACTTGAGTTTCTGCTTCTCTTTGAGCTGCAAGCCGTACTCTGATACTTTCCTTCTTGCATTTGCGTTAGGATTTTTCTTAGATGTCTTATAAATACCCAATACTGCCGGGCTTATTCCGAGATATCTGCATCTCTTAAGAATAGGATCTCTGTTTACTGCCATTTAAAATGCACCTCCGTTATTTTATACACGTCTTCTCTTAGGAGGACGGCAACCGTTGTGGGGAATCGGGGTAACATCCTTTATCATGCTTACCTCAAGACCTGCTGACTGAAGAGCACGAATTGCTGCCTCACGTCCTGCTCCCGGTCCTTTTACATATACCTCTACGGTTTTCATACCATGTTCCATTGCGGCTCTTGCAGCAGTTTCTGCTGCCGACTGTGCCGCAAACGGAGTGGACTTTCTGGAGCCTCTGAAGCCGAGCTCACCCGCACTTGCCCAAGAAATTGCATTTCCCTGAACATCAGATATTGTTACTATTGTATTGTTGAAAGTAGACTGAATGTGCGCAGCACCCTTCTCGATATTTTTACGTTCGCGGCGTCTGCGTACAGTAGCCTTCTTAGCACCTTTCTGAACTGCCATCAGTTATTCCCTCCTGATTACTTCTTCTTGTTAGCCATCGTCTTTCTCTTACCCTTTCTTGTGCGGGCATTTGTCTTTGAACGCTGTCCGCGAACGGGAAGATTGGTACGGTGACGTATTCCTCTGTAGCATCCGATTTCGATAAGTCTTTTTATATCGAATGCGATATCTCTTCTGAGGTCACCCTCAACTCTTACATTGTGGTCGATATACTCTTTAATCTTTGCAACATCATCCTCTGTAAGATCTCTTACTCTTGTATCGGGATTAACTCCTGTTGCTGCAAGAATATCATTAGATGTCTTGCGGCCTATGCCGAAAATATAGGTCAGGCCGATCTCAACTCTTTTATCTCTGGGTAAATCTACACCTGCAATACGTGCCATTTATTTTCGCACCTCCGTTGGTATTTATGCGTCATCAGCCCTGACGCTGCTTATGCTTCGGGTTTTCACAGATAACCATGACTTTGCCCTTACGCTTTATAACCTTACATTTTTCACAAATTTTCTTTACTGAAGGTCTGACTTTCATCGTGTTATCATTCCTTTCGATAACCCCCAAACAGGGGATATATTACTTACTGCGCCATGTTATACGACCCTTTGTGAGATCATACGGCGACATTTCTACCGTAACCTTGTCACCGGGAAGTATGCGAATGAAATTCATTCTAAGCTTTCCCGAAATATGAGCAAGGATAATATGCTTGTTCTGAAGCTCAACCTTGAACTGTGCATTCGGAAGAGCCTCCTTTACTATGCCCTCTACCTCAATTACGTCTTCCTTAGACAATACAATTACCTCCTTAGAATGCTTTCGACCTTTTGTTAAATCTGTCGATCGCCTCACTGAGCTTACTGTCATCATTCATTACCTGTTCGTCAAGAACAGTGTCGGTAAACGCAAGGTGAATCAGCTTTTTTCGCTTCGGTTCGGAAATACTTCTGCCCTTCCCGTCTGCTATATAAGCCATATCATTTTCTACGCGTACTACCGCAAAAAAGCTGCCTTTATCGTGTCCTGCCTTTGAAGCAACAACCGTTCCTCTCTGAAACCTCATATCGCCCACCTCAATCAGGTACTGTCAATATTACAGGTCCATTCGATGTTATAGCTATCGTATGCTCAAAATGAGCTGAAAGCTTACCGTCCGCAGTCACGGTTGTCCAGTCGTCATCAAGTACCCTTACTCTGTGTGTACCCTGATTTATCATCGGCTCTATGGCTATTGTCATACCCGGCAGTAATCGCACACCTCTCCCGGGTGTGCCGTAATTAGGTACGCTGGGATCTTCATGCAGCTTCGCACCTACTCCGTGACCGACAAAATCTCTTACCACCGAGTAGTTGCGTGCCTCGACATACCTCTGAACCGCATTTCCGATATCGCCTATCCTGTTTCCTGCCACAGCTTTCTTTATTCCCTCAGAAAGCGACTCTCTTGTGGCATTCATTAGTGCCTGAGCTTCCCTTGAAACATCACCGCAAGCAAATGTATAAGCATTATCTCCGTGATATCCGTTAAGCCTTGCACCTACATCTATGCTGACAATATCTCCCTGTTTCAGTACAATTTTTGCACTTGGTATGCCGTGGATGACTACATTATTTACCGAGATACAAGCACTTGCAGGAAATCCGCCGTACCCGAGAAACGAAGGGGTCGCCCCCTGCCTCTCGATATATTTGCGGACTATGGTATCTATTTCGAGAGTTGTCACTCCCGGTTCAACCGCCTTACCTGCCTCCTGCAAGGCTCTCGATGAAACTCTGCCCGCTTCACGCATTGCTGCTATTTCACGGGCGGTCTTAAGAATTACCATTATTTTATGCCTCAACAGCCTTAAGGATATGAGCGGTCGTCTGCTCAACTGTATCCTGACCCTGAATCACTGAAAGCTTACCCTGCTTTTCATAGTAACCCTTGAGCGGTTCAGTTTCCTTGTGGTAAACTTCAAGACGAGCCTTAACTGTATCCGGGTGGTCATCCTTACGCTGAACAAGGGTGCCTGCACATTTGTCGCAAACTCCATCCTCCTGTGGACGTTTATATTCCATATGGTAGCTTGCTCCGCATTTCTCGCAAACACGGCGTCCGGACATTCTCTTGATTATAGCCTCATCGGTAACCTCAATATCAATTACCTTATCTATAACTATGCCCATATTGTCCAGAGCCTCGGCCTGAGGAATGGTTCTTGGGAACCCGTCAAGAATGAAGCCATTCTGACAATCATCCTTTGCAAGTCTTTCCTTAATGATGCCGATAACAACCTCATCGGGGACGAGCTGACCTGCCTCCATATAGGACTTAGCCTTAAGTCCCATCTCAGTACCGGTTTTCAGCGCTTCTCTGATTATATTTCCTGTTGAAATTGTAGGAATACTCAAGCGGTCGGAAATAACTTCCGCCTGTGTTCCTTTGCCCGCACCGGGTGCGCCGAGTAAAATGATATTCATTGCTGTTTGCTCCTTTCGTCTCGGATTTTATCAATCGAGGAATCCCTTATAATGACGCATCATTAACTGAGATTCAAGCTGCCTCATTGTTTCAAGAGCAACACCTACAAGGATGATTACCGATGTTCCGCCGAGCATAAGACCGGTCATTCCGGAGAACTTTGAGAACAGGAGCGGTACTATTGCAATAAATGCAAGGAAAAGTGATCCTATAAGTGTTATGCGTGAAATTATCTTTGCAATAAAATCTGTTGTGGGCTTACCCGGTCTGATACCGGGGATTGTTCCGTTATTCTGGCGGAGATTATTTGACATCTCCAACGGATTATACTGTATGGTTACATAGAAATAACCAAAACCGATAATCATTATGAAGTAAAGTGCTATATATATCCAATTCGTCGGTGTGAAGATATTGAAGAAGCCCTTCCAGAAATCAGGGAGATTATTCTGATCAAGGAACATCAATATCGTTTGCGGTATTGAAAGGATTGAGCTGGCAAAAATGATAGGCATAACGCCCGAAAGTCCTACCTTAACAGGGAGATATGAGCTTTGTCCGCCATACATTTTGCGTCCTACAACACGCTTTGCATACATTACCGGTATTCTGCGTTCTGCATCATTCATGAATACGATTACCCATATAATAACAAGGAATATGAGTACAAAGATTATAGAATATACCAGGTTCTGTGTCTGACCTGCAAGACCATCCTGGAAATTCTCCCAAAGAACAAGGCAGGTAACAGGAAGCCTTGCTATAATACCCACAAAGAGAAGTATTGATATACCGTTTCCAAGACCGTTCTGGTTGATCTGCTCACCGAGCCACATCATAAGGGCTGTACCTGCTGTAAATGTCATTATAATGGTTATCGCAGCAAATACTGCTGTAAAATTCCAGCCTGTGTATTCAACGATATTCTTAATACTTCCGTCATCAGTCTGTACCTGTGACCTTAGAAGATAAATATAATAGGCTGTACCTTGTATGATACCAATAATAACAGTCACATAACGTGTTATTGTTCCTATCTTTTTTCTTCCCTCCGTACCTTCTTTTGAAAACCTCTCAAGCGGCGGAATTGCAACCGTGAGCAGCTGCATTATGATTGAAGAGTTGATGTACGGAGTTACCGACATTGCAAACAGTGTTGCATTTGAAAATGCACCGCCGGAGAACATATCGACATATGAAAGCATATTATTTGAGTCGTTCCATCCTGCCGTGAGTGTTCTCAGTGACTCTACATCCAGAAAGGGTACCGGTATTGCCGAACCCAGTCTGAATATAAATACTATAAATATTGTAAAAAGCATCTTTTTACGAAGATCAACGACTTTCCATGCATTAGCGATTGTTTTAAACAAATCAAATCACCTCTGCCTTTCCTCCCGCAGCCTCAATCTTCTGCTTTGCTGATTCCGAATATGCTGCAACCTTAACATTAAGCTTTTTTGTAAGCTCACCGTTGCCAAGAATCTTTATACCGTCATATTCTTTTTTAACGATACCCTTTTCTATAAGAGCCTGTGCTGTTACTTCTGCGCCGTCCTCAAAAGCATCGAGTGCAGATATGTTTATAGCAACAATTTTCTTAGCAAATATGTTATTGAAGCCTCTCTTCGGGATTCTTCTCTGAAGCGGCATCTGACCGCCCTCAAAACCGGGACGTATACTACCGCCGGAACGTGCCTTCTGACCCTTATGACCCTTGCCGGCAGTTTTACCCTGACCTGAGCCATGTCCTCTGCCTATTCTTTTGGATGCCTTTTTTGCACCCTCAGCAGGTGAAAGTTCGTGCAAATACATTCTATCGCACCTCCTTGCTTAAGCTTCCTCAACCTCGATGAGATGACTTATTTTTGCCACCTTACCTTTGGTCTGTACATTATCGGGCTGAACCGCAGTGCTGCCCGGCTTTGTAAGTCCGAGTGACCTTGCAGTAGCAATCTGGTCCTTCGGTCTGCCGATCAGACTCTTTTTAAGAGTAATTTTGATCTGTGCCATACTGCTTCTCCTCCCCGATTATTCTAAAATTTCCTTAACAGACTTGCCGCGGACTGCCGCAACTTCATCTGCTGTTCTAAGGCTCATAAGACCTGCAAGAGTTGCTCTTACAACATTGCAGGGGTTATTTGAACGAAGAGCCTTTGTTCTGATATCCTTTATACCAACTGCCTCGATTACCGCACGAACGGGACCACCGGCAATAGCACCGGTACCGGGAGCTGCGGGCTTCATAAGAACCTTGCCTGCTCCATATTCGCCGATAACCTCATGGGGAATTGTTGTACCCTTAAGTGAAATCTTAACAAGATTCTTCTTAGCGTCCTCGATTCCCTTGCGAATCGCATCCGGTACCTCGCCAGCCTTACCAATACCAAAGCCAACGATTCCGTTGCCATCGCCCACTACGATGAGTGCGGCAAACTTATATATACGACCGCCCTTTACTGTCTTAGATACACGGTTGATAGCAACAACGTGCTCCTTCAAATCTAAAGTAGATCCGTCGATTAAAGCCAAAGCTACTCTCCTCCTTCTTAGAACTTAAGACCGCCCTCACGAGCGCCCTCTGCGAGTTCCTTGACACGACCGTGGAATATATATCCGCCTCTGTCAAAAACTACTTCTGTTATGCCCTTCTCGGCAGCTCTCTTCGCAATGAGAGCACCAACCTTGCGGGCAGCGTCCTTATTTCCGCCGTATCCATCTATATCCTTATCAAGTGTTGAAGCTGATGCAAGAGTAACGCCCTTTACATCATCAATAATCTGAGCATAGATGTTATTTGTGGAGCGGAATACATTAAGACGGGGACGTTCAGCAGTGCCGCTGATTTTTCCTCTGACTCTCTTGTGGCGAGTAAGTCTTGCCTTATTTGTATCAGACTTTTTAACCATGGTTGATTCACTCCTTTATTACTTCTTACCCTTGCCGGCTTTACCTTCCTTGCGGCGGATAACTTCATCAACGTACTTGATTCCCTTGCCCTTATACGGCTCAGGCGGACGCTTTTCTCTTACCTCAGCAGCAAACTGGCCGACTTTCTGCTTGTCTATACCGTTTATGATGATCTTATTCGGAGTCGGTGCCTCGATTGTAATATCATCAGTATCGGATACGATAACCTGGTGTGAATAACCAAGGTTCATAACAAGATTTTTGCCCTGCTTCTGTACACGATAGCCCACACCGTTTACATCAAGCTCTTTCTTAAAGCCTTCGGTTACACCTACAACCATATTGTGTATGTTTGTACGTGTAAGTCCGTGGAGTGAACGGTTGAACTTATCGTCATCGGGACGGGTAACGATTATCTCGTTTCCTTCAACCTTTACATTCATATTTGTATGGTACTTCTGTGTGAGTGTACCCTTAGGACCCTTAACTGTTATAACACCGTTTTCAACCTTTACGTCTACTCCGGCGGGAATATTTACGGGTTTTCTTCCAATTCGTGACATTTCTGTACCCCCATTACCAAATGTATGCCAGAACCTCGCCGCCTACATTCTCCTTGCGTGCCTGACGGTCTGTCATAACACCCTTTGATGTGGAGATGATAGCAACACCGAGTCCCTTCATAACCTTCGGCATATTTTCTACATCGCTGTATATACGGAGTCCGGGCTTTGATACTCTCTTGAGTCCTGTGATAACAGGTGTCTTACCCTCGCCGTACTTAAGAGCGATCTTAATTATACCCTGCTTACCGTCGTCTACAACCGAAAAGCTTTTGATATAGCCCTCGTCAAGAAGAATCTGAACGATTGCTTTCTTGATATTTGAAGCAGGAACCTCTACTGTATCATGTTTTGCAGTATTCGCATTACGTATTCTCGTAAGCAGATCTGCTATTGCGTCTGTAATCTGCATAATCAGTTTACCTCCTTATAGTTTCGCCTTACCAGCTTGCCTTCTTAACGCCCGGGATCTCGCCTTTGTATGCAAGCTCTCTGAAGCAGATACGGCAAATACCATATTTACGGAGATAAGCATGAGGTCTGCCGCAGATTTTGCATCTGTTATATGCTCTTGTGGAGAACTTGGGTTCCCTCTGCTGTTTTACCTTCATAGATGTCTTAGCCACGGTAATCCCTCCTTATTTCGCAAACGGAGCGCCCATAATTGTGAGCAGCTCACGTGCCTCTTCGTCTGTTGTAGCTGTTGTTACAAAGCAAATATCCATACCACGTACTTTATCTACCTTATCGAAATCAATCTCCGGGAAGATAAGCTGCTCCTTAAGACCCATGTTGTAGTTGCCTCTGCCATCGAAAGAGTTGGGGTTGATTCCACGGAAGTCACGTACTCTCGGAAGAGCAACGTTGAAAAGTCTGTCCATGAACTCATACATTTTGTCGCCTCTGAGTGTTACCTTAACACCTATCGGCATACCCTCTCTGAGCTTGAAGTTAGCAACTGATTTCTTAGCCCTGCAAACAACGGGCTTCTGACCCGTGATTGCTGCAAGATCAGCCGAAATAGCATCTATTGCCTTTGAATTTTCCCTTGCCTCACCGGCACCGACATTGATGACGATTTTGTCAAGCTTCGGAATCTGCATAACGCTCTTATAGGAGAACTTCTTCAAAAGAGCCGGTGCAGCTTCCTTAACATAGAAATCTTTAAGTCTTGCCATTAAAGTTTTACCTCCTTAAAGCGCCTCGCCGCACTTTTTACAAATGCGTTCCTTCGTGCCGTCCTCAAGAATCTTATGAGCTATACGGGTGGGCTTACCGCAGCGGGGACAAACTATCTGTACCTTTGAAGCGTACATTGCACCCTCAGCCTCAACTATTCCGCCCTGCTCACCCATTCTTCTGGGTTTAACATGCTTGGACACGAGGTTTACCTTCTCGATAATGACCTTTCCCTCCTTGGGGCTTACTGCCATTACCTTACCCTTTTTACCCTTCTGGGAGCCGCTGAGAACAACGACTGTATCTCCTGTTTTGACATGAACCTTGTTACTCATTGTCCGCACCTCCATCAAAGCACCTCCGGAGCAAGGCTGAGGATCTTCATGTAATCATGATCACGAAGCTCCCTTGCTACCGGACCGAATATACGGGTACCCCTCGGGTTTTTATCTTCCTTTATGATAACGGCTGCATTCTCATCAAATCTGATGTATGTACCGTCGTCACGACGTACGCCCTTTGCCGAACGTACAATTACTGCCTTTACGACATCGCCTTTTTTTACAACGCCGCCGGGTGCTGCCTTTTT
>CANRAN010000022.1 GCA_947628595.1 uncultured Clostridia bacterium
GCAAGCTCAATATATTTATCCGAATACTCCATATTATCAAAAAGAAGATCCTCCGCCTGTCCTATTTCACCGTCATTAACAAGCGCACACAGCTCTAAGTATGTTTTATCCGTTGATGTCAGTGAGTCTGTATCATTGATATTTCCTACTATTTCATAATTAATTTCTTCCTCGTTTTTCTTAAATACAACATTAGCAATGAACCTTGTCATCATTTCTATCTGCCGCATCATCCAATCATCCTGAAATCCCATAATAAACCTCCGTCAGCATATCAGAAATTTTAATTCATTCCTGCAAGCACACCCGTAGAAAAGGCTGCCTGTAAATTAAAGCCTCCTGTGTAGCAGTCAACATCTATAACCTCTCCTGCAAAATATAAACCGCTTACAAGTTTAGACTCCATAGTTTTCGGATTTATCTCCTTTACATTCACTCCACCCGAGGTTATAATTGCCTCATCTATCGGTCTGAAACCGGTTACCGTTCTTGTCATACATTTCAAAAGAGTAAGTATTTGTTTTCTTTCGGTCTTTGTTATATCACCGCAACGCTTATCCGCCGGAATTTCCGAAAGCTTTACAAAATCCTCAATAAGTGCTTTCGGCATAAGCTTTGCAAGAAATTCAACATAAACTCCGCTACTTACTGCCGTAAGCTCACGTATGAGCCTCTGATCCAATTTTTGCTCGGACAATGCCGGTTTAAGGTCAATTTCTACCCTATAACTTCCGTTTTTCATATTTCTCATATGTGCGGATGCACTTCTGATTATTGCACCCGATAATCCGTAACGCTTAAGTTCAAGCTCACCAAAATCCGTATATATAACGTCATTTTTCTTTGTATCAATTACCCTTATCGAAACATTTTTAAGCAACAAACCATCTGCATCATACCCAAAATGCTCCCTTGTTTCCAAGGGTACGAGTGACGGGCGTAGGGGCATCACGGTATGTCCGGCTTTCTCGGCAAAACGGTAACCGTCACCTGTTGAGCCTGTAAGCGGATAAGATTTTCCCCCGGTCGCCACAATAATCTTATCACATCCTATTATATCGTCGTTTGCGAGGCTTACTCCCGTTACTTTTCCTCCGCTCATAATAATATCTGCGGCACACCCGTGTATTATTTTACAACCCACTCCTCTTGCCTTTTTTTGTAATGTATCAACTATATCAGCCGCTTTATCCGAGACAGGAAAAACACGACCCCCACGCTCAGTTTTTAGCGGACAGCCGTTCTCCTCAAAAAAATTTATTGTGTCATGTGGAGAAAAAGCATTCAACGCACTATATAAAAATTTTCCATTTGTCGGAGTGTTTGCCACAACCGTTTTTATATCACAATTATTAGTAACATTACATCTCCCTTTTCCGGTTATATAAAGCTTTCTTCCGATTTTAGGATTTTTTTCAATAATAACAGTCTCGCTTCCGGACGTTGCCGAGAAAATTCCGGAAATAATTCCTGCTGCTCCCCCTCCGATTATTACGGTTTTGGATGCTGTCAAGTTTTCTCCTCCTCGTTTTTATTACGATATACATCATATTCTTCCCAAATTGATTCAAGTTTTGCAAAGGTATTTTCAACATCATTGCCAAGCTCAAGCACGGTTGCTACAATCAGTGCATTAATAAGACTCAGCGGTGCTACAAGTGAATCAACGACTGACGCCATGTCACTCTTTGCTATCAGTACATAATCCGACAGACTGCAAAGGGGACTTGTCATACTGTCTGTTATCGCAATAACCTTTGCTCCACGTCTGTGTGCAAAGGTCATAGCCTTTATAGCCGCATTTGAGTATCTCGGAAAGCTTATTCCGATTATAACATCGTTTTCATCAATTCTGAACAGCTTTTCATATATCTCCGTTTCTCCATAATTACTTATTACCTTTACATTCTCAAAAATCAGAGAGTAATAATAACCAAGGAAAGAGGCAAGTGCAGCAGCACTACGCACGGCAAATATATAGATAGTTCTCGCCTTAGCGATGGATGTTACAGCCCTTGCAAAATCCTCCTTAGAGGTTTCCTCTATCGTCTTGCGTATTTTTTCCGTGTCCTTGTTTAGAACATTTGAAATTATATCTGAGGTCCCTATCCTGCTCTTGGTTACCTCTATACGCTGAACAGATGTAAGCTTATCCCTTATCATTTCCTGCATTGCCTTCTGCATCTTCGGATACCCATCATATCCAAGCTCTGTTGCAAAACGAACTACCGTTGATTCACTTACCCCAACAGTTATTCCAAGTTTTGATGCTGTCATAAATGCCGCTTTGTCGTAATGCTCGGTTATAAAATTAGCTATAAGCTTCTGTCCCTTTGAAAATCCCGACATTCTATCATTAATTTGTGTTAAAAGGTTCATAATATTCACTTCTTTAATTTAGAATTAAGCACTTATAACAGATATCAGTATTGAAAATACTCCGACTACCATAAGCACACAAAGTACTATTGCAGTTATCCTTACTATCAGCTTACGTCTTTTGAACATTATAACATCTCCATATTTATAAAATTATTTCCATAATTCAATCTTATACCAACTTTAAGTAAAATGCAAGCAAACAAGTAAAATATTTTTATTATACATCCGTTTTATATATAGTGCTGGGAACTACATTCCGATTACATTCCTTACAATTCCCCAAGCAACCAACAGTATCAAAAAAATGACAGATATGTATTCCTTACCGGCACTAAGATGATATATCCCGCTTTTTATATAAACCCATGATGTATTGATAAAAATAAATAATATGTATGCAATAATTAGAAATGCGAGAGCATTATATGTCATAGCATCGTATATCCGAAAATGCAGCATGGAGATAATTGCTCTTGTAATGCCGCAGCCGGGGCATTTCAAGCCTGTCAGCTCATAAAAAACACACGGTATTCCAAATTTCAGAAAACTAACCACAGCAACATATATAATCCCGATAACGATAAAAAGAGTCGCTATAAAAGCAACTCTTCTTATTCTTTTTAATTTTTCGGTATCCATACTATCAATAAGACATCTTATTCTCAGTAATATTATTTATATCATTCTGTACAATACCAATAAGTACAATCGGAAGGAATATTCCGAGGATGATATAAAGTACCTTATTATCAGAAGACGGCATTCCCCTTCTTGCTCTTATGGCATTAAGGTTATTATCGGCATAATAACCAAACAGAGCATAACCTATACTACCAAAGAACAAGGTCAAAACAAGCTGTACACCTGCACTCAATCCGCCTGTACGACCTTCTTCTTCCAAAGCGGCTGCTGTTGTATATACCCAATAAAGAGCATATATACCACAAGTAACTATCGTAAGAATGATAACTGTTGCAACACTGCGATTTTGCATAAAACAACCCCCTGATTTTATTATTTTGCTGGACTTTTTTGATTGTATCATATATATCTGTATTTGTCAATTATACATAAAATACAAAAATAATATATGATATCTACAATATTACAAAATATTAACAATATATTGATAGATTCCCTGATATATGTTATGATTATAGCATAATGTTTAAATTTAACTGACCAATTCAGACAGGTGAAGCATGAAAGATAAATTAAAAATTAAAATTGCCGTAATCGGCGGCGGTGCTGCCGGATTGACTGCCGCTATAAAATGTGCAGAAAAATTTGGCGGCAAAAATGTTATTATACTCGAAAGGCAAATAAACATCGGGCGTAAGCTGCTTTCTACCGGAAACGGTAGATGTAACATTTCAAATAAAAACTTATCTCCTGAACATTACAATGGTGACAAGAATATCATTAATCACGTATTATCCGATTTTTCCTACAAGGCTTCAAAAAGATTTTTCGGAAATATGGGAATACTTTTCCGTGAAGATAGTGAGGGCAGGGCTTATCCTTATAGTAATCAGGCCGCAACCGTTCTTGGATGTATGCTCCTGCAGCTTGATCGTCTTGAAGTAAAAAGATTATGCTCCTTTAAAATTAATTCAATAATAAAAAATGAAAATTATTTTGAAATATCCGCAGTAAATATGACAATTTATGCGGAGTATGTCATTTTCGCCTGCGGCTCTGCCGCTTATCCTTCCCTCGGTTCTAACACAAGCGGCTTTGAACTTCTTCAAAATTTCGGAATACCACAACCAAGGCTGCTTCCGGCACTTGCTCCAATCGAAACAATTGAAAAATATAGAATCCTCAAGGGGGTCCGTGCAAAGGGTATTGTATCTATGTATGCCGACAATGAATTAATTACTGAAAAACAAGGAGAAATACAATTTACCGACAAATGGCTGTCAGGGATATGTGTATTTGATATTTCAAGAACAGTGAATGAATATCTGATTTACAAAAAGTCACATGATATAAAGCTTTGTATAGACCTTATGCCTGAATATACAGAAAGTGACCTCTGGGTATATCTAAAAAAGTGCAAGGTACTTTTTTCAAACGAAAAAGCCGCTGAGCTTCTGACAGGAGCACTTAACAAGAATCTTGCCCGTACTGCTGCAACTTATGCCGGAATACAGGATAAATTGTGCAGGACGCTGAGTGGAAACGATATGCAAAAGCTCATTACCGCAGTTAAGGCTTTTACATTTACACCTGTTTATTCAGAAAATTTCAATTCCTCACAGGTGTGTGCAGGCGGCTATGGTTCCGACACGGTAAATCCCGAAACACTTATGGCAAAAAAAGTAGATAGGCTTTTCATATGCGGAGAAATGCTTGATGCAGACGGTGAATGTGGGGGCTATAATCTCCATTTTGCTTTCGGCAGTGCCATGAAACCCGCAAAGTACATTAAGTAATAAATTCCGAGGTGCGATATGATAAGAATTAACGGTATTTTTCTTCCGCTTGATTATGAGGAGGAAGATCTTACAAAATATGCGGCTGAATCCCTAAAAATAAACAGAAGTAATATTGAGAGAGTAAGCCTTAACAAAAGAAGTATTGATGCAAGAAAGAAAAATAATATACGCTTCAACGCTTCACTGAATGTTTTTGTAAAAGGAAATGAAAATTCCATTATACGGAAATGCTCCGGGGCGACAGTTGTCGAGGAATATAAATATATCCTCCCCACCTGTAAAATTATTGACAAGCCTCCTATAATTATAGGGAGCGGACCATGTGGTCTGTTTGCCGCACTTATTCTTGCACAGGCAGGACAAAAGCCTATTGTACTTGAGCGAGGACGCGATGTTGATAACAGAAGCATTGATGTAAACAGATTCTGTTCTGTCGGAGAGCTTGATACAACCTCAAATATACAATTCGGCGAGGGCGGCGCAGGAACCTTTTCAGACGGAAAGCTCAACACAGGTACTAAGGACGGAAGAATAAGAAAGATTCTTGAGGAATTTGTAAATCATGGTGCCCCTGAGGATATACTTTATCTTGCAAAGCCGCACATCGGCACGGACAGACTCAGAACTGCGATTAAAAATATCAGGAAAAAAATAATTTCCCTCGGCGGTACTGTTATGTTTGAAACAAGGGTTACGGATATAGAAAGCCGGAACGGAAAAATTACTGCCGTAATTGCTGAGCAAAACGGAAATAAAATAAAGCTTTATTCCGATAATGTTATTCTTGCTGTCGGACACAGTGCAAGAGATACCTTTGAAATGCTTGTAAGGAATAAAATAAAAATGGAGCAGAAGCCTTTTTCCATAGGAGTGCGGATTGAGCATTTACAGGAAAATATAAATAAGGCACAATACGGGGATTACTATAAAAATGTACATCTCCCTGCGGCTGATTATAAGCTTGCCGTTCATCTCGAAAGCGGAAGAGGTGTATATACGTTTTGTATGTGTCCCGGCGGCTATGTTGTTGCAGCTGCAAGCGAAAAAGGCAGGCTTGTCACAAATGGGATGAGCGAATATGCCCGTGACGGGGTAAATGCAAATTCCGCTGTGCTTGTGGGTATAAATCCAAAGGATTTTGGAAGTGAGGAAATTCTTGCCGGTGTTGCCGTGCAGAGAAGACTTGAGGAATCCGCCTTCAGTCTTGGGGGGGAAAATTATTCTGCTCCTGTACAAAGAGTCTGTGACTTTCTTAACAAAGTACCTTCCTCAGCTGTCGGTTCTGTTATTCCGAGCTACAAGCCGGGATATACACTAACAAATCTTAACGAATGCCTGCCTGAATTTATTACTGATTCTCTGCGTGAGGGTCTATTGATTTTTGACAGAAAACTCAAAGGCTTTGCCGACGGTGATGCTGTTCTGACTGCGGTAGAAAGCAGAAGTTCTTCCCCTGTCCGAATACTCCGTAATGAAAAAATGCAGTCTGTTTCTATGGAGGGGCTATACCCATGCGGAGAGGGTGCGGGATATGCCGGAGGTATTATGTCTGCCGCTGTTGACGGAATAAAGGCGGCAGAGATGATATTGTTGTCCGGCACAAAATAAACAGTCTGTTATACAGCTTGATAATTACGGCTTTATATGATATAATTTAAACGAAAATCAGAAAAATATTATTGGGTGTGATAGAATGATAGCCATTATAGACTACGGTGCGGGCAATTTGCAAAGTGTAATCAAAGCAATGAATTACATTGGCAGCGATTGTATTGTTACAAATAAAAAGGAAAAAATACTTAATTCGGACGGAGCTATTCTTCCTGGTGTAGGCTCGTTCGGGGATGCTATGGACTGTCTTAGTAATTCCGGCGCCGATGAGGCTGTAAGGGAATTTATTAAAACAGGAAAGCCGTTTCTCGGAATCTGTCTCGGACTTCAGCTTTTATTCGGCGGAAGTGAGGAAAGTCCCGACGCTATGGGGCTCGGTCTGCTCAAGGGAAGTATAACAAGAATACCGAATGACGGCGGCAGACTTAAAATTCCGCATATGGGCTGGAATTCTCTCGATATCCGCAAGCATGACGGACTTTTTAAGGATATTGATGGAAGTCCTTATGTGTATTTCGTACATTCATATTTTCTCAAAGCAGAGGACGACAATATCGTATCATCAAAAACAACCTATGGCACACAGATAGATGCGTCAGTGTCCTTTGAAAATATATATGCTACGCAATTCCACCCCGAAAAAAGCGGTAAGGTTGGATTGCAGATTCTCAAAAATTTCGTTTCTATAACAGAGAGGTAAAAATTATGTATGCAAAAAGAATAATTCCCTGTCTTGATGTCAAGGACGGCAGAGTCGTTAAGGGTACGGGATTTGTAAATCTGAGAGATGCAGGCGATCCTGTGGAATGTGCTAAGCTTTATAATCAGGAGGGTGCAGACGAGCTTGTACTTCTTGATATAACAGCCTCAAGTGATGCAAGAAATATTATAACCGATATTGTACGCAAGGTTGCGGATAGTGTATTTATTCCCTTTACAGTCGGCGGAGGAATAAGGACTGTTGACGATTTTACGGATATCCTCAGAGCAGGAGCGGATAAGGTTTCCGTAAATTCCGCAGCGGTACACAGACCGGAAATTATAAACGAGGCGGCATATAAATTCGGAAGTCAATGTGTTGTGTGCGCAATAGATGCCAAAAGACGTACACACGGCAGCGGCTGGGATGTATATATAAACGGCGGAAGGATTAACATGGAGAAGGATGCCGTTAAATGGGCAATAGAGGCTGAAAAAAGAGGTGCAGGAGAAATTTTGCTTACAAGCATGGACTGTGACGGTGTACAGAACGGATATGATATCGAGCTTACAAGGGCTGTTTCCGAAAACGTTGGTATTCCTGTCATAGCCTCCGGCGGTGCAGGTAAACCGGAGCATTTTTATGATGCTTTCACCAAGGGCAAGGCTGATGCGGTGCTTGCGGCATCACTGTTCCACTTCGGAACAATATCAATTAGCGGTCTTAAGGAGTACCTCGATGACAAGGGTGTGTCTGTAAGAAAGGTAATATGAATAAGTATAGGGTTATCGCTAAGCCTACAAGGGCTTAAGCGGTAACCCGTTTTTTTGACTGTATATTATGCAAAATAAATCTACTCTTTTACATCAAGCTTAGATATAAGACTTGTTCCGAGTACATAAACAGTATTACTGTCACTGAAACGAATTTTTCGTGAATCGGAGGCTGTTTCAACACTTTTAATCAGCTTTCCTTTAAGATTATATACCATTACCTTTCCTGATGTGAGCACAGCTATGCTGTTATCCGTATAATCAAGTGACAGAACCTTTCCGTCTATATCTATCTGCTCTGTTTTCTTTCCCTCAGTGCTTAATGTAAATACCGATCCTGTGCGACCGTCCGTATCGGAGGAAAGTGAAAGTACGGCTCCGTATTTACCATCAACTGTATAATTGGTAAGGGTCTTCATATCATAATCAAATACAGTCTGTTTGCTTTTCTCAATGTCAATGTAGTACGCCGCATTACTTCCTATTGCTATGACATTTCCGTTATCAAGATATTCTACACTGTATATAAACGAATCCTCAAATTCATACTTCTGAAGATAACTGTCCTGCCCGAAATCAAGTATATAAACAGCGGAAACAAGTCCCCCGTCCTTTGCGGATACCCCACCCAGTACCGCCCTCGTGCCGTCACTGTTTATTGATACACTATTTACATAATATTCCGCAAAGGAATATTCGTATTTTTTTGAATTATCACTTTTATATACATTCAGCTCGGAAAGATAATCATTTCCCCTTGTCAGGATTGCATATGTTCCGTTTGATGCGACATCGGCATCAAATATTTTTTTACTTACAGAGCCGGTATATACTACACTATCACGATTGATTATTTTATAGCCGGTTGCATCCGAATTGAATACCACCGAATACCCCGAATTAGTCCTAACAATAGGATTGGCAAAGGAATGGTGTGTATTAAGATATTCCCCTGCGTTGGAATTGAGCACGACAAGCGAAGTATCACTGCAATATACGGGGCAACCGTCCATAACCTCAAAGCCCCCGTTATCAACGGATATTCCGCTGAATTTAATAGGATATCCCTCACCCTCAGTTTTTCCTAAAAGGTCATACTGAAACCAATGTGATATATTGTCAGATGTAAGATTGTCAAGATTTGTAAGTGCAAGAACAACAACAACAGATATAAACAGAATAACAAATACCTTGATAAATTTCTTTGTCAGGTGCTGGGGGGCAGGCTCGCTGTCACCGTAATCCTTGAGAGGCGCATCCTCATAACTTGTATATTCCCTGTTTTTTATATTCTTGGGCGTTGTCCGCTCATAACGTCCTTTCACTCTTCCCATTTTATTCTTTCCCTTTCCTCAAAAAACATATATAGGTAATTATGCTGTCAATAAAATACCTTATTGAGATATAATCCCACCGGCGGTGCAGTAGGACCGGCAAGTGCACGCTCCCTCGCTTCTATTATCCTCGGTATATCCTCCGGTATTATCTTACCCTCGGATACATATAAAAGCGTTCCGACTATTATTCGCACCATATTATATAAAAATCCGTCCGCACGAACAGTTATGCTTACGAGATCATCTTCCTTTTTTATTGTCAGATCCTCTACCGTCCTGTTAAAATCTCCTTTTTCTCTGTTGTTATCGACAGTACAAAACGATGTAAAATCATGTTTTCCGACAAAATATTCCGCTGCCCTGTTCATTGCCTCCAAATCAATCCTGTACCAATAGTGAAGTGCATAACCGTCAAGAAACGGATTCCTAATATGATTATTCCATATTTTGTAAACATACTCCTTGCCCCTGCACGAATACCTTGCATGAAAGCTCTCGTCTACCTCTCTTGCAGATAACACTGCTATACTGTTCGGGAGGTAATTGTTTACTGCCGCAGGAAGTCTTTTAATAGGTATTCTGTGTTCTGTCTGGAAGCTTACGCAGTACATATTTGCATGAACTCCTGTATCTGTTCTGCTGCAACCCTTTATATCATTTGTTTCACCGGTAACCCTGAAAAGTGCATTCTGAAAAACCTCCTGCACGGAAAGTGCGTTTTTTTGGATCTGCCAGCCATGGAAATTTCTTCCGTCATATGTCATTGTAAGTAAAATATTTCTCATACAAAAACCACCGTTATATTACGGCAGGATATACCAGATTGGAATATATCACCGCACCGAATATCAAAAATGAAACAATAACCGCAAAAATATCTATAATGGAAAGGCTCATAATCTTCATCCGTGTTCTGCCCTTTCCACCATTATAGCACCGACACTCCATTGCCATAGCAAGATCTCCCGCACGTCTGAATGCTGATATAAGCAGCGGTATCAGCACGGGAACAAGTGCTTTGACACGGCGAAAAATGTTTCCGTTTTCCATATCCGCCCCCCTTGCTTTTTGTGCATTCATGATTTTATCTGTTTCTTCAAGAAGTACAGGTATAAAGCGGAGTGCTATTGTCATCATCATTGCAATTTCATGTACCCTCACGTGGAGAAGTCCAAGAGGCTTCATAATTCTCTCAAGACCGTCTGTGAGGTCTGTCGGGGAGGTAGTGTATGTAAGAACGGAGCCTATCATCATCATAACGGAAATTCTTATTATCGTAAAAATTGCGTTATTTACCCCGCCCCATGTTATTTTTAAAAACTGCCATTGCCATATTATATCACCTGAACCATAGAATAAATTAAGAATCCCCGTAAATATAATTATCACAAGAATGAACTTGAGGCTTTTCAGATATTTTACAAGGCTTATTCCTGTCATCAAAATGATAATAAGTGAAAAAAGGCTGATTGTGGCAAGTGAAATAAAATTTCTGCAAACGAAAATAAATACCAACAGCATAAGTAATAGGATAATTTTGGCTCTTGCATCCATTCTGTGTATCACGGACTTTCCCGGCATATATTGTCCAAGTGTTATATCTCTTACCAAATAAATCCCCCTCATAACATACGGTCGCCATAACCAGCGTTTTTTAACTACGTACCTATTTATGTTTGGATAAACAACTCAATATTTCATTAAAGCCCTGATCAACAGTGAGTGTTGACGGATCTACATCCATTCCCTCTTTTCTGAGGAGCTGCATAATTTTCGTTATCTGCGGAACTCTCAATCCGACTTTTTCAAGCTCATCGCCATTTGAAAATACGTTTTTGGTTGTATCAAACATCACTTTCCTTCCATGCGACATAACAAGTATCCTGTCAGCTATCCTTGCTATATCCTCCATGCTGTGTGATACAAGCAAAACTGTATTATTTCTTATTTTATGATAATCTGCTATCCGACAAAGCAATGCGTCACGTCCGAGCGGATCAAGTCCTGCTGTCGGCTCATCAAGTATAAGTACGTCGGGATCCATTGATATTACACCTGCTATCGCCGCTCTCCTCTTTTCTCCGCCCGATAATTCAAACGGTGAGCATTCAAGCAATTTTTCATCAATTCCCGTAAACTCGGCCGCCGAATGTACTCTTTTATAAATTTCCGCTTCATCAAGTCCCATATTCTTAGGACCAAATGCAATATCCTTATATACTGTTTCTTCAAACAGCTGATATTCCGGATACTGAAAAACCATTCCCACCTTAAAACGTATTTCACGGATTCTTTTGGGCTTTTCCCATATATCTCTGCCGTTAAAATATATTTTTCCCTCAGTAGGTCTGAGCAATCCGTTGAGCAACTGTACAAACGTAGATTTTCCTGATCCGGTATGTCCTATTATACCTACAAGCTCTCCCTCATTTATCTCAAGGCTTACATCGTCAAGTGCGTTTTTTTCAAGTGATGTGCCGCTTCCGTATGTAAATTTAATATTTTCCGCCCTGATAACCGACATATTCTTCCTCCGAAATTATCCCTTGATAAGTGCTGCTATCGCCTGCACACATTCCTCTTCATTCAGAACACATTCGGGCAGATCATAGCCACAGCTTTTCAATCTGTATATAAGCTCCGTTGCCTGCGGAACATTAAGTCTGTGCTTCTTCAGCAATTCAACCTTTGAGAACACCTCACATGGTGTACCGTCTGTAAGAATCCCTCCCGAGTCCATTACAATAACCCTGTCCGCAAGCACAGCCTCCTCCATGTAGTGGGTAATAAGTATTATTGTTATACCCATCTCCTTATTAAGCTGTATGACGGTATTTATTACCTCGTCCCTGCCCTGTGGGTCAAGCATTGCGGTAGGCTCGTCCAACACAATACATTCAGGCTTCATTGCAATTATTCCGGCAATCGCCACCCTCTGCTTCTGTCCCCCCGAAAGCTTATCCGGCGAATGGGTGCGGTATTCATACATTCCTACAGCCCTCAGAGCATCATCTACCCTTTTCCGTATTTCCTCGGGTGGAAAGCCTAAATTTTCACAGCCGAAAGCAACATCTTCTTCGACCACTCCGGCAACTATCTGATTATCGGGGTTTTGAAGAACCAGACCTACTTTTTTTCTTATCTCAAAAATATGGTCATCTTCTTTTGTATTCATTCCGTCTATTATCACATCCCCCAATGTGGGAAGATATATAGAATTAAAATGCTTTGAAAGAGTGGATTTGCCCGAACCATTATGCCCTACTATTGCAACAAACTCTCCCCTTGCTATGGATAGGTTTATATTATTCAGTGCATAGCTGTTACTTTCTTCATTTTCGTCATATTGAAAACAGACATTTTCAACACGGATAAAATCTTCCATTCGGTCGCTCCTGTACATTATCTGTTACTCTGCCATATAGCTGTACTTCCGCATGGTAGAGTCAACCCGCTTTGTGTTACCCTCAGACCAATTTCCGAGCTTGTTACATTTCCCCCGAATCTCGGCTTTATCATAACACTTAAGAGATATTCCATAACCGAGGGGGGAAGCCCTGTTGTATATGAATTGAGTACAAAAAATTCCGCATTATCGGATAATATTGGTAAGCACAGCTCAACGAGAGAATACAGCTGCTCCTCAAGCTTCCATACCTCTCCTCCGGGTCCTCTGCCGTATGACGGCGGGTCCATTATTATGCCATCATATTTATTTCCTCTGCGATGCTCACGCTGTACAAACTTGACGCAATCATCAACAAGCCATCTTACTGTTCTGTCGGAAAGCTTACTTAGTTCAGCATTTTCCTTTGCCCACTGAACCATTCCCTTTGACGCATCAACATGACATACACTTGCACCCGCTTCAAGGCACGCAAGAGTTGCCGCACCGGTATATGCAAACATATTCAGTACCTTAAGCGGCCGTTTTGCAGAACGTATTCTTTCGGAAACAAAATCCCAGTTTACAGCCTGCTCGGGGAAAACTCCCGTATGCTTAAAACCCATCGGCTTTATTCCAAAAGTCAGGTTTTTATAATTTATCGTCCATTGCCGGGGCACTTTTTGATTATACTCCCACGCACCGCCTCCGCTTGAGCTCCTCCTATACCGTGCATGAGCCTTTCTCCATAGAGGATTTTTTCTTTCAGTATGCCATATTATCTGAGGATCGGGGCGGATAAGCAC
>CANRAN010000023.1 GCA_947628595.1 uncultured Clostridia bacterium
CTATTTCGTCCTGACGGCGATAACGCTTACCAATAGAGCCTGTATCGTCAAATTCGACCATAAAGTCTTTTGAAAGTTGTTCATATACTTTTTCAGCCTTTTCGGAAAGCTTTTTTGAAAGCGGAAGAACGGCAGCTTTTATCGGAGCAAGAGCAGGGTGCAGATGAAGAACTGTACGTGTATCCTTTTCATCAATTTTTTCCTCGTCATATGCTTCACAAAGAACGGCAAGGAAAAGACGTTCAACTCCGAGTGACGGTTCAATGACGTAAGGTATATATTTTTCGTTAGTTGTCGGATCAAAATATTCAAGACTCTTGCCGCTTGTATTGATATGCTGTGTAAGGTCGTAATCCGTTCTGTCCGCAACACCCCAAAGTTCGCCCCAGCCGAACGGGAAGAGATATTCAAAGTCTGTTGTTGCCTTTGAATAGAAGCAAAGCTCCTCGGGATCATGGTCACGAAGTCTGAGATTTTCCTCGCTTATTCCGAGAGAATACAGCCAATCACGGCAAAAACTTCTCCAGTATGTGAACCATTCAAGGTCTGTTCCGGGTTTACAGAAAAATTCAAGCTCCATTTGTTCAAACTCACGCACACGGAAGATAAATTTACCGGGAGTTATTTCATTTCTGAAAGATTTACCGATTTGTGCAACACCGAAAGGTATCTTCTTCCTTGTTGTTCTCTGGATATTTGCAAAGTTTACGAAAATACCCTGAGCAGTTTCAGGACGAAGGTAGAGGGTGTCCTTGCTGTCCTCAGTAACACCCTGAAACGTCTTGAACATAAGATTGAACTGACGTATTTCAGTAAAATTATGCTTGCCGCAAACGGGGCATGGGATATTCTTTTCATTTATATACTCTGCAAGCTGCTCATTAGACCAGCCGGCAACATTTGTTCCGTCAAATTCCTCAATCAGATTATCTGCTCTGTGTCTTGTCTTACATTCCTTACAGTCCATAAGCGGATCGGAAAAACCGCCAAGGTGACCCGAGGCAACCCATGTTTGTGGATTCATAAGAATAGCGGCATCAAGACCGACATTATATTTATTTTCCTGCACAAATTTCTTAAGCCATAAATTTTTGATATTATTTTTCAGAGCCGAGCCGAGAGGACCGTAATCCCATGTATTTGCAAGACCTCCGTATATTTCCGAGCCGGGATATACAAAGCCTCTGTTTTTACAGAGATTTGCAATAGTATCAAGATTTTTTTCCGTATTTTTCATTTTTTTATCCTCCAATTAAAATCATATACACTATTCTATCATTTTTTTCCCGATACTTCAAGACATAAATAAAAAGTAATAACGTTATACTGCTTTAATATAATCATACCTAAAAAATTAAAATCTGGATTTATTAATGTATCACAAAATTTTATGGATATAAACTTCAACGAATAGAGTGGAGCAGATCTGCTCGCCAATAAATTAAATATACAAATTGAGTATTTTACTATATAATGAGTCTTGTTTTCCAAATGAAATTATATATTTTGCAGCATGAAAACAAAAAAATAGCAAATTATACTTTACTTTAGGCGGCGGGTATAGTAAAATATATATCGATGAAATATATGGTAACAGGAGTGTATATCAAATGAAACCTAAGTATAAGAGAGTATTATTGAAGCTTAGCGGAGAATCGCTTGCAGGTGGTGAGAGGCACGGAATAGATTTTGATACTGTACAGAGGTTTTGTGAGCCGATAAAAAAGCTCAACGAAATGGGTGTTGAGGTTGCTATCGTTGTAGGCGGCGGCAATTTCTGGAGAGGACGTTCAAGCGGTAACATGGACAGAACAAGAGCAGACCATATGGGTATGCTTGCGACCGTAATCAATGCACTCGGTGTATGTGATTCCCTCGAGCAGCTTGACCTTGAGGTGAGAGTGCAGACAGCTATATCAATGCAGCAGGTAGCAGAGCCGTACATAAGGAACAGGGCGATACGTCATCTTGAAAAGGGAAGAATATTGGTATTCGGATGCGGCACCGGCAATCCGTTCTTTTCCACAGACACGGCGGCGGCACTGAGGGCAGCGGAAATTGAAGCTGATATTATTCTGAAAGCAACGATGGTTGACGGAGTATATGACTGTGACCCGAAGAAAAATCCCAATGCAAAGAAGTTTGACAGAATCTCTTTCCATGAGGTGCTTAATAATGATCTTGGCGTTATGGACAGCACGGCAGCCGCAATATGTAAGGATAATCACATACCGATTATCGTATTCAGTCTGGAGAATCCGAATAATATAGTGTCTGCTGTTTGCGGAGAAAATGTAGGAACAATTGTTGAAGAATAATATATTGGAGGTTTACACATATGAAAACAGTAATAAATAATGCAGACAACAAAATGGAAAAAACCGTCAGTCACCTTGAAACACAGTTTTCAGAGGTGCGTGCAGGCAGGGCAAATCCCTCTGTGCTTGACAAGGTCAGGATAGATTACTACGGAACGCCGACACCTGTTAATCAAGTAGCGGCTGTTTCGGTAACGGAGGCAAGAACGCTCACCATACAGCCGTGGGATGCTTCTCTTCTCAGAGCGATAGAAAAGGCTATACAGACATCCGATGTTGGTATCAACCCACAGAATGACGGTAAGGTTATACGTATGATATTCCCACCACTTTCGGAGGACAGGCGTAAGGAGATAGTCAAGGATGTTGCGAAAATGGGCGAGGATGCCAAGGTTGCCGTTCGTTCGATAAGGAGAGAGGCAATGGAGAAGCTCAAGGCTATGAAAAAGAGCGGTGAGATAACCGAGGACGATCAGAAGCACGGTGAAAAGAAAATACAGGATCTGACCGATGCACACATAAAGTCCATAGACTCCGCAACCGAGAAAAAACAAAAACAATTAATGGAAATTTAACACTGGGGCGGCGGAGTGCCTCCGCCGCCCGTTCGCATTTTCGCTTAATGCGTTAGCTTTGATTATTGTGGCAATGAGTATGTGTCTGCGATAATAAATTTTCCTGTCGGAGTACATAAGACTGTATCGCAAGCGTCACTTCGTGACACTCCAAAACTGCAAATAGCAGACCTATTACTCGTAGTTTGAGCAGCTGTGTACAGTCGGGTCATAAAGCTAACGCCTTGAGTAAATTAGTTACGAATGTGGAGCGGCGACCCGCCGATATTGAGGTGATAAAATGGCAGATAATAATAAAAATCTGTATATCCCCGGACACGTTGGGATAATTATGGACGGAAACGGCAGATGGGCTCAGAAAAGAGCTCTTCCGAGAAGTGTCGGGCATAAATTCGGTGCCCAGAATTTCCGTAAGATAACGAGATATATAAGCAAAAAAGGAGTTAAGATTCTTACTCTATATGCTTTCTCAACAGAAAACTGGAAACGCTCCGCTGAAGAGGTCGGGGCCCTTATGAAATTGTTCAAACAATACCTTATCGACTCATTGACCGATTTCCGTGATGACGATATAAAGGTTGTGTTTATAGGCGACCGCACGGCATTTGATGATAAGCTTATTGAGCTTATTGACGAAAATGAGGAGGTTTC
This sequence comes from uncultured Clostridia bacterium, assembly GCA_947628595.1. Classification (GTDB taxonomy): domain Bacteria; phylum Bacillota; class Clostridia; order Oscillospirales; family Acutalibacteraceae; genus UBA1213. Next base: position 3,545 of record CANRAN010000023.1, read on the forward strand.
CCGCAACAGAAAGGGTATGCTCCTTAATATAGCAATGAACTACGGCTCAAGAGCTGAAATTCTCATGGCTGTAAAACAGCTTTGCAAAGAGGTCAGAGATAACGGTCTTGACCCCGAAAGTATAACAGAAGAGGATATATCCTCACGTCTTTATACAGGCGGTCTTGCCGATCCCGATCTGATAATACGCACAGGAGGAGAATTTCGGCTCAGTAATTTTTTGCTCTATCAGTCTGCCTATTCCGAGTTTTATTCCACAGAAACACTCTGGCCCGATTTCCATAATGAGGATTTCGATAGGGCAATAGAGGAATTTAATAAGAGAAACAGGCGGTTCGGGGGTGTATAAATGCTAAAACGTATCATGTCGGCAGGTATGCTTATTATCTTTATTGCGGCTGTTGCCCTCCTGAGTCTTAAGCTGACATTGTTTATAGATTTATTCATTTCGGTTATATGTGCGGCATCAGTGTTTGAATTCTGCAAGGCGGTAAAAACACTCGACATATTTCAGATTAGTTTAATTAGTATAGCCTATGCTTTCATCCTGCCGTTAACACTTACCTATGGGATAGGTATGATTGTTTCCTGTGTATATACAACTCTTATGCTTGCAATGCTTATATTTTTTCATGAGAAAATATCCTTTAAGGATTTTGCATATACTTTCAGTATGACGCTTATAATAACTGTTTCATTGTCGCTTGTTGTTCTTATGACAAATATGCATTCGGATTATTCAACAATGTATTTCATATTGTCGATTGCAATACCGTGGCTCGCCGATGTCGGAGCGTATTTTACAGGAGTTTTTTTCGGGAAGCATAAGCTATGCCCGAAAATCAGCCCCAAAAAAACAATTGAGGGAGCTGTCGGAGGTATATTGTTTTGTACCCTGTGCAGCATTGTTCTTGGCTTTTTATTTAATATAGCTTTCTATTCAAACAGTCTTGATATAAATTATCTGAGTCTTGCAATAATTGGAATAGTAGGCTCGCTTCTGTCAATTCTCGGAGATCTGAGTTTTTCTGTAATAAAACGCTCCTATTTTGTCAAGGATTACGGGGATGTAATACCTGGGCATGGTGGTATTCTCGACAGATTTGACAGTGTTATATGCTTTGTTCCGTTTATGTATATAGTTACTATGTATTTACCTGTGGTTATAAGATAGAGGAGTGATAATTGTGGCTTCAAAAATATCCGTACTTGGCTCGACAGGCTCAATAGGAACGCAGACGCTTGATGTTGCACGTATGCATAAATTAAAAATAACCGCACTTACTGCAAACAGTAATATTGATTTGCTCGAACGTCAGGCAAGAGAATTTCACCCCAAAATGGTCGCGGTGCTTGACCTCGGTGCAGCAGCTCAGCTGAAAATAGCACTTAGTGATACCGACATAGATGTTTTCTGCGGTGAAGAGGGAATAAAAATGGCGGCAATCGAGGAAAGCTGCGATACCGTGGTTAATTCCATAGTAGGAGTGGCAGGTCTTTTGCCCACCCTTGAAGCCATAAAGGCCGGTAAAAATATTGCCCTTGCTAATAAGGAAACACTTGTTGCAGGCGGAAGTATAGTAATGAAGAATGTTAAGGACAGAGGTGTAAAGCTTTATCCGGTTGACAGCGAGCATTCAGCGATTTTTCAATGCCTGCAGGGCTGTCCCGAAAACTCACTCAAGAAAATAATTCTGACAGCTTCGGGCGGTTCATTTTTCGGCAGAACAAAAGATGAATTGAGGGAGGTATCGGTTAAGCAGGCACTGAATCACCCTAACTGGAACATGGGGGCGAAGATAACTGTTGATTCCTCAACAATGATGAATAAGGGACTGGAGGTAATAGAGGCTTCATGGCTGTTTGATTGCAGTGATGATGATATAGATGTTGTGATACACAGGGAGAGCATAATACATTCCATGATACTTCTTAAGGATAATGCTGTGATAGCACAGCTTGGTGTTCCCGATATGAGGATACCGATACAATATGCACTTACATATCCCGAAAGATTGCCGTCGCCTGCGGCGGAGCCTGATTTTTCGGATATTTCCAAAATGACTTTCTATAAGCCTGATTATGATACATTCACCTGTCTTGCCGTATGCCGTGAGGTTTTGAGAAAGGGCGGATTGTATCCCACAGTAGCAAATGCTGCAAATGAGGTTGCGGTTGATATGTTTTTAAAGGAAAAAATAAAATTCCTTGATATAGGTGATATAGTAGCGGAGGCTGTTTCAGCTTTTAAAGAAAACAAGGCAGATATAACACTTGATGATATTTTGCAGGCTGACAGCGAAACACGTATTAGAATCAAAGAAAAATACTGATATTGGAGTTGATTTTTACGGATATAGCGTTGCTGATAATTATAGGAGTATTACTTTTTGAGCTTATTATACTCATACATGAGGGCGGACATTTTGTTACAGCAAAGCTCTGCGGTGTAAAGGTAAATGAGTTCGCACTCGGTATGGGACCCAAAATAATAAAATTTCAAAAGGGAGAAACACTGTACTCACTAAGATTATTTCCTATCGGCGGATTTTGTGCCATGGAGGGTGAAGACAGTGAAAGTGATGATAACAGGGCATTTGGCAACAAAAAGGTCTGGCAGAGAATGATTATTGTGGTTGCCGGGGCTGTCATGAATATAATACTCGGACTTGTTCTGATGATGATCACGCTTGTACCGAATAAATATTTTGCATCCTCAACAGTAGCTGTATTTGCGGACAACGCAACCTCAAACCAACAGCTCAAGGTTGGAGATGAGATAACAAAAATAAACGGTTACGATATAATTACCTCCACGGATATGAGCTTTGCATTTGCGACTGCTAAATCAAACAAGCTCAGTATGACGGTTAAGCGTGACGGGGAGTATGTTGATCTTACAGATGTACAGCTTCCGACAGTGGAGAGTGATGGCAAGGAGATATTACAGCTTGATTTTAAGGTTTTAGCGATAGAGAATAATTTTGGTAATCTCGTGTCGCAGACATTTTTATCAACCGTATCGACCGTCAGAATGGTATGGGCAAGTCTTGCAGGACTTGTTACAGGACAGTTTGGTCTTAATGAAGTATCGGGACCTGTGGGAATGACATCCGCAATAACTCAGGCAACCGCAAGCGGACTTGAAACGAGTTTTTGGGACGGACTGCTAAACCTCATCTATATCATGATGATAATCACAGTGAATCTCGGTGTTGTAAATCTGCTTCCGATACCGGCTCTTGACGGTGGAAGGCTTGTATTCCTTATAATAGAGGCAATACGCAGAAAACCTATAAAACCTGAGCATGAGGGCTATGTTCACGCCATAGGAATGCTTGTATTATTTGCATTTATGATAATAATTTCTATCAAGGATGTAATTCAGCTTATTTTTTAGACGGAGTTGAAAGGCTATGAAAAGGAGACAAACAAGACAGATAAAGCTTGGGAATACAAGTATCGGAGGAAATTCCGATATCACTGTACAGTCTATGCTTAATATACCGGCATCTGATATAGAGGAGAGCGTAAGACAGGCTGTCGAGCTTGAAAGGGCAGGCTGTGATATAATAAGGATAGCAGTACCGGATAAGGCGGCAATACAGCTTATTCCGGCTATAAAGGATAAGGTAAGTGTACCGCTTGTTGCGGATATTCATTTTGATTACAGACTTGCCTTGGAATCTGCCGCCGCAGGTATAGACAAAATAAGGATAAATCCCGGGAATATCGGTGATGATTCAAGGGTAAAGCAGGTAGCTGATGAATGTAGAAAAAGGAATATTCCGATAAGGATCGGTGTAAATTCCGGCTCACTCGAAAAGCATATTCTTGCAAAATACGGCAGACCTACTCCACAGGCACTATGTGACAGTGCGCTTTATCATGCATCACTTCTTGAAAAATTTGATTTTTATGATATAGTTCTATCAATGAAATCCTCGGATGTGGAATTTATGACTCAGGCATACAGGCTTGCCGCCGAAAGGTGCGATTATCCGCTTCATCTTGGTGTTACCGAGGCAGGAACGGAGAGAATGGGAATAATAAAATCATCAATAGGTATAGGCTCACTTTTGCTCGATGGGATAGGCGATACGATAAGGGTATCGTTGACTGACGATCCCATAAAGGAGGTTTATGCGGCAAGGGATATCCTAAAATCACTCGGTCTGAAAAAGGACGGAGTGCGTTTTGTATCCTGTCCTACCTGTGGAAGAACAAAAATTGACCTCATAGGTATAGCAAAGCGGGCTGAGGAACTCCTCAGGGATTGCAAAAAAAATATAACCGTTGCGATAATGGGCTGCGTTGTAAACGGACCGGGAGAGGCAAAAGAGGCTGATATCGGAATAGCCGGCGGAAAAAATGAGGGTCTTATATTCAAAAAGGGTGAGGTAATAAGAAAGGTTCCCGAGAGTGAGCTTCTTTCAGAACTTATGAAAGAAATAGATATGATGTGATATATACGTCTGATTGCATACCGATGAGGTGCGATTGGCTTTGAATATGATAAAAGAGGAGATATTTTGAAAAGCTTTGCAGATTTATTTCAGAAATATGTTGATATAAGAAAAATTAAAAAAAGCATAATTGAAAGTGAAATACGAAATGTAGAAATAGATAACATAAAACGCTCAATGGTTATTGAGGCGGAATGTTCTGAGCTTATAGCAAGGGCGGATATATTTGCGGCGGAGGATATGATGAGGGGCAGCGTGCTTGAATTATCCTCCTGCACCTTTTCTCCACACTATGACAGTGAGCTTTTCGATGTAGGGTATTATCCTGAGCTTGTGCTTGAACTTAAAAGGAGGAATGCATCCCTCAACGGAACACTTAATGATTCCGAAATTACTCTTGACGGGAGTACACTCAGAGTGGAGCTTAAGCATGGGGGAAAGGATATTCTTGTAAGACAGAAATTTGACAGGAATTTATCAGATCTTATAAAAAGTGAGTTCGGTATTTCCGTAGATGTTGAATTTTGCGGTATGCTGACGGTTGACGGAGAAAGCGAGCAGTATATAGAAAGGCAGAAGAAAATTGAGGAAAGAGTTATCCGTGAAATGCAGATCGAGCAAATGGAAAATTATGAGTCTATGATGAATACTGCTAATGAAAGAAAGGCGGCAGCAGATAAAAAGCAGATAAATCTTTCACCAACGATAACACCGAAAATAGAATTTCGTGATGAAAGTAATATGATACCGACCTATGCCCCGGAAAGTGCAAACCCTATATACGGTTCTCCGATACATGGGGATGTTACACCGCTTAACAGACTTACAGAAAATTCGGGAAAGGTTATTATCTGGGGTGAAATTTTTGATATAGAAATAGTTGATATGAAAAAGGATCCAAAAACTAAGATAATAACCATAACCATAACCGATTATAGGGGTTCAACATTTGTAAAACTTATATCCGGCATAGACAGGTGCAGGGCTGTAACGGAGCTTAAAAAGGGCATGAGCATACTCGTGCGGGGAGAGGCAAAGTATGATGACTTCAAAAAGGATATCAGTGTTATGGCTGCGGCTATAAGCACGGTTGCGGTTCCAAAGGTAGTTGATAGGGCGGAGAAAAAGAGAGTAGAGCTGCATTTGCACACAAATATGTCGGCAATGGACGGTATGACAAGTGCCGGTGACCTTGTAAAGAGAGCAAATGAGTGGGGAATGTCTGCGATTGCGATAACCGACCATGGTGTTGCACAGGCATATCCCGATGCGATGAATGCCTGCGATGCTATAAATAAGAAGGGCGGAGATTTCAAGGTAATATACGGAATTGAGGCTTATTTTATAAATGATCAGGCATCCTCAGCAGTTGTCGGAAATTCGGATATACCGCTTGACGGAGAATTTGTTGTTTTTGATATAGAAACCACGGGACTGAATGCAAAGAAAGACAAAATTACCGAGATAGGAGCATTCAAGGTTATAAATGGTGAAATTCAAGACAGATTTTCAACATTTGTAAATCCTGAAAGACATATTCCCGGAAAGATAACGGAACTTACGGGAATTACAGATGAAATGGTTGCCGATGCACCCTCTGAGAGTGAGGCGGTTAAGGCATTTCTTGATTACTGCGGAGAAAATGCTGTGGTTGCAGCACATAATGCGAGCTTTGATACCTCGTTTATAAAAATAGCGGCGGAGAGGAACGGACTTCCGTACACCCTGACGCATATTGATACGCTTGCAATATCGAGGGGAATGTTTACTCAGCTTAATAAGCATAAGCTTGACAGCATAGCAAAATTCCTAAAGCTCGGTGATTTCAACCACCACAGAGCCTATGATGATGCCAATATGCTCGCAAGGATATTTCAGGTAATGCTCAGGAAGCTTTCCGAGGACTATGACGTAAAGACTGTTGCGGAAATAAATGATGCAATAGGAAGGCCCGATTATAAATCCTATAAATCCTATCATCAGATAATACTTGCAAAAAATCAGCTCGGACTTAAAAATCTGTATAAGCTTATATCAAAAGCACATATCAATTATTTTTACAAAAAACCGCTTATTCCACGTTCTGAGCTTGTAAAGCACAGAAGCGGACTTATTGTTGGAAGTGCCTGTGAAGCCGGAGAGCTTTTCAGGGCGATAGTCGAGGGCAAGGACAGGGAGGAGCTTAAGAAAATTGCTTCTTTCTATGATTATCTTGAAATACAGCCGATAGGCAATAATATGTATATGCTCAGAAACGGTACAGTAAATTCCGTTGAGGAATTACAGGATTTCAATAAGACGGTTGTAAGCCTTGGTGAGGAGCTTGATATACCTGTTGTTGCAACCTGTGATGTGCATTTTATGGACCCGTATCAGAGTGAATACAGAAAGGTACTCATGACCTCACAGGGCTTTTCAGATGCCTCTGAGCAGGCACCGCTATATCTCAGAAATACGGAGGAAATGCTCAGGGAATTTGAATATCTCGGCAAGGAAAAGGCTTATGAAGTAGTAGTTGAAAATACAAATAAGATCGCAGATATGGTAGAAAAGCTTCGTGCCGTACCAAAAGGTAATTTTCCACCGTTTATTCCTGGTGCAGAGGAGGATCTAACAAGGATAACATGGGAAAAGGCAAAGAGTATATACGGAGATCCGCTGCCTGAAATTGTCAAGGCAAGAATTGATAAGGAGCTTAATTCAATCATAAAAAACGGATTTTCCGTTCTCTATATGACAGCACAAAAGCTTGTTGCAAATTCAAACGAAAACGGATATCTTGTCGGCTCACGTGGATCTGTGGGTTCGTCCTTTGTTGCTACGATGTCGGGAATTTCAGAGGTAAATCCGCTTTGCCCGCATTACGTATGCCCTAAATGTCAAAACAGTGAATTTTTTACAGACGGAAGTGTAGGCTCAGGCTTTGACCTGCCGCCTAAAAAATGCCCTAACTGCGGAGCTGATTATCTGCGTGACGGGCATGATATCCCATTTGAAACCTTCCTTGGCTTTAAGGGTGATAAGACCCCCGATATCGACCTTAACTTTGCCGGGGAGTATCAAACACGCTCACACAGATATACTGAAGAACTTTTCGGAAAGGAAAACGTGTTTAAAGCAGGAACAATAGGCACAATAGCGGACAAAACAGCAATAGGATTTGTCAGAAGCTATGCAGAGAAAACCGGTGTCACAGTAAATAAGGCGGAGGAGCTTCGCCTTGCCATGGGCTGTACGGGTGTACGCAGAACAACAGGTCAGCATCCGGCAGGAATGGTTGTTGTCCCGAGAATGAATGATATCTATGAGTTTTGTCCGATACAAAGACCGGCAAACGATCAGAAAACGGATATCATAACAACACACTTTGATTTCCATTCGATACATGATACTGTATGTAAGCTTGATGAGCTTGGACATGATGTCCCGACAACCTACCATTATCTTGAGGAATATACAGGAATAAATGTAATGGATGTTTCGATGAGTGACCCCGAGGTAATGTCACTTTTCACTTCAACAAAGGCACTCGGCGTTACACCTGAGGATATAGATTCAGAAACGGGTACGTTTGCACTCCCCGAAATGGGTACAAAATTTGTACGGGGAATGCTTGTGGAAACACAGCCCAAAACTTTTTCCGATCTGCTTCAGATATCTGGACTTTCACATGGTACGGATGTATGGATAGGAAACGCAGCCGAGCTTATACAGAAAAAAATATGTACAATTTCCGAGGTTATCGGAACAAGGGATAATATCATGGTTTATCTTATGCATAAAGGGCTTGAACCCGATATGGCATTCAAGATAATGGAGATTGTCCGAAAGGGCAACGCCACAAAGCTTTTGACAGAGGAGCATATAAGGGCGATGAAAGAGCATGATGTTCCGCAGTGGTATATTGATTCCTGTATGAAGATAAAATATATGTTCCCAAAGGCTCATGCCGCCGCATATATGATTGCAACACTCAGGCTCGGCTGGTATAAGGTACACAGACCGAAAGAATATTATGCTGCATACTTTACCGTTAAGAACGATGATTTTGATGCTGCACTCGTGTGTAAAGGGCGTGATGCAGTGAGAAGTAAAATGCTCGATCTTAACAAAAGGATACAGGACAGAGAAATCAAAACCACCGCAAAGGACGAGGGAACGTATGCTATGCTGCAAATAGTCAATGAAATGCTCGCAAGAGGTATTGAGGTACTGCCTGTTGATATATATAAATCCGATGCAAAAAAATTTATTGTCGAGGGAGAAAAAATAAGGCTTCCTTTTGTCGCTCTTTCGGGAGTAGGCGAAGCGGCTGCATATTCCCTTGCGAATGCAAGAAATGGCGGGGAGTTTATCTCCATTGAAGATTTCCACGAACGTGCAAAGGTTTCAAAAGCGGTTATAGATTTGCTAAGAGAAACAGGAGCATTCGGAAATCTTCCCGAAAGCAGTCAGCTTACGCTTTTCTGAGTAAGGAGGAGAAATTATACTTTGGAGGAAAAAATGGATACAGATGTAAATATTGATATAGAGAAAAATATACCTGTCATAATGCTCAGGGGTGTTGTAGTATTTCCGGGGTCTATTCTTCATTTTGATGTTGCAAGGAGTAAATCCGTAAATGCACTGACCGAGGCTATGAATAACGGACAACTCGTGTTTATCACATCACAGAAGCAGCCGATGGACAATGATCCAAGTCCCGAGGAGCTTTTCAGGACAGGAGTTTTCGCTAAGATTATGCAGACGGCAACATTATCAGAAAATTATCTGAGGGTTGTAATAAAGGGATTCAGCAGAGCAGAGTCACTAAGCATGAAAAATATGGATTCGTATTACACTGCCGATATAAAGATCCTTAAAACTAAACCTGTTCAAGCACCGTTAAGGGCTGAAGCTTTGGTCGATATGGCAATAGATGCTATGGAAGAATATGCCACAGTGAATCCAAGGCTCCCACAGGATATATTGCTAACTGCAAGGAACATGACAGAGCCGGGAAAACTTGCGGATTTTATAGCAGATAATATTTTGAGGGATTATAAGAATAAGCAGATTGTACTTGAAGCACTTGACGAAGAGGATCGTATGCTCAAGCTTTTGAATCTGCTTGCACATGATGTCAGCATTATTGAGATAGAAACTAAGCTTAACGAAAAAACCAAGGAAAATATAGATAATAATCAGAGGGAGTATTATCTCAGGGAAAGAATGAGGGCAATACAGGACGAGCTCGGCGAAAAAGACGGCAGTGACGATGAAATACTCGACTATTTGTTTAGAATAGATACTCTCAGAACCACGGAAGAGAATAAGGAAAAACT
>CANRAN010000024.1 GCA_947628595.1 uncultured Clostridia bacterium
TGTCTTGCAGGCTGACTGACAGGATGCCTGACATTCGCCGCAGCCGCCCTTTGCAGCAGACTCCTTAAGATTAGCCTGATTCAAGGTCTTTATGTGCTTCTTCTCCATTTATATCACCCTTTCCGAAATAACCATTTTCTGTACAACCTTATTTTAACATATATACGACATAATTTCAAGAAAAATAATCAAATACGCCGTTTTCTTTTTCTTTTGCGATTAACTCCCACAACTCCGCCTATTGCCCCCGACAAAACCATAAGTACAAGTCTTAGCAAGCTGACAGCCTCCGGCAACTGTCCTAAAATGGCACCTGCCGCAAGCAGGAGAATAAACATCAATGCACCGCTTACCGCACCTATAAGCATACCGGCACTTCCGCTTATTCTTGCAGAAATAAATCCGCCCAAAAAAGCCCCTATACAGGCTGCGGCAATACCGAACGGCATAAGAAGATAATAATTTACGCTTTCGGTTTTTACAATAATAAAAGAAAACAATACTATAACCGACAGCACTGCGGCAATTCCGCATATTGCTCCGACTGAAACGGAAATTACCTTTTTCCTTGCTTCATCCATCAGCTCAACCCCAAATATAATTTGTTCTAAATATATTCGCAGTCGGGACAGATAATTCCAAAGTATTATTTTTCTGCTTCCTCAGCTTCCGTTACCTCTCCGGTTGTTTCCTTTTCTTTTTTGTTTTTCTTATTCTTGCCTTCCTTTTTTTCTTTCTTGCTTTCAACACTAACCTGCTTGTCGGGAGTATCAATAGATCTTATCGCCCACTTTTTGAAACGTATGCGTGCCTTATCGCTTCCTGTTTCAATTACAACAGTTTCGTCATCGTCACGTACCGCAATAACTCTACCGACAATTCCTCCGATTGTGGTTATATCATCGCCGACCTCAACACTGTTTCTGAGGGCTTCCTCCTCCTGTTGTCTTTTCCTCTGCGGTCGAAACATAATAAAATATAGCACTACAATTACAATCACCCAGAAGCCCAGCATAACCACAGTCCCCATAGTACCTCCCTGTGTCTGCTCCGAAGCCGCCTCAGCCAAATATAAAAAATCCATATCCCTTTTCCTCTCCTATTATTCATATAATTATATTATACCGATCCTCGGAAAATACCGCAAGTGGCATAATTCATATTCTCTTATCAAGAATCTCCCGATATTTAGTATAAAATTCATTAAATCCGCCACTATCAAGCATTTCTCTTATACGCTTTAGCAGGGTGTTATAGAAATATACATTATGCATTACACAAAGCCTCATAGCGAGCATTTCTCCGCTTTTGAACAGATGACGTATATATGCCCTTGTAAAATTTCTGCACACAGGGCAGTCACATTCCTCATCAATTGGTTTTTCGTCAAGCGAATATTTTTCGTTCATCATATTTCTTCTGCCGCTCCATGTAAATACATTTGCGTGTCTTGCGTTTCTTGTCGGCATGACACAGTCGAACATATCTATTCCCCTGTACACAGCCTCAAGTATATTTACAGGTGTTCCCACACCCATAAGATATCTCGGTTTATCCGTCGGTATATGCTCCTCAAGTATATCGAGAATATGATACATTTCCTCCGCAGTTTCGCCGACAGCAAGTCCGCCCACGGCATAGCCGTCAAGGTCAAGCTCTCTTATGCGTTTCATATGCTCAATTCTTATATCATCATATGTAGCACCCTGATTTATTCCGAAAAGCATCTGCTTCGGATTTACCGTATCTTCACGGGAATTAAGCTCCGCCAGCCTGTTTTTGCACCTTACAAGCCACCTGTACGTACGATCACAGGAATTTTTCGTATATCCGTACTCAGCAGGATTTTCTATACATTCATCAAATGCCATGGCTATGGTCGAGCCGAGGTTTGACTGTATTTCCATGCTTTCCTCCGGACCCATAAAGATTCTGTGTCCGTCAATATGCGAGGAGAAAGTCACTCCCTCCTCCTTTATATTACGCAGACTCGCAAGAGAAAAAACCTGAAAGCCCCCGCTGTCAGTGAGAATAGGACCGTCCCAGCGTGTAAATTTATGTAAACCCCCAAGCTTTTTGACATTCTTATCTCCGGGTCGTAAATGTAGATGATATGTATTACAAAGCTGTACCTGACACCTCAGTTCCTTGAGGTCAAGAGCTGATACCGCTCCCTTTATTGCGCCGCAGGTTGCAACATTCATAAAAGCCGGAGTTTGTATTGTCCCATGTACGGTAGATAACTCGCCACGCCTTGCTCTGCCCTGTTTTTTTATCAGCCTGTACATAGATTATTCCTCCGATTTTTCCTCGGAGTTATTATCACCATTCGCCTGAGCAGTTCTTTTTTCCTCTACATATTTTTTTCTGTCCTCCTCAGTGGTAAATTCGAGGGGGTTATCATCCTTATCAACAAGTGCTGTCATTACATTTTCATGGAATACGGCAAGAGTCCCGACAGGCATCTGCAATACCCTCAAAGCCTCGGGTCTGAATTTCATAAGCTCACTTGTTCTCATTGAAACAAGCTCATCATGATCATGCTGACCCTCCATTTCGTCATTTAGGAGTCCGAAATACCAGCCGGAATCCCCATCCTTTGTCGGTTCTGTACGGTTAAGGTACACATCATCGGCATTTATTGCTTCCTTGAGAACAAGTATTGTATCCGAATAAAGTGTCGGTTCCGGTCTCTGAACTTTTGCCTTTACATTAGTATCAACCTGCATATTCTGCACAATAAGTGCATCCGAACAATCATCTGTTCTGAGGCTTATAGGATCATTTCTGTAATCAGCTGTCTGTACAATGTAACACGGACTGTTCTTTTCCATTCTCTTGCTCAAATAGAACCTTGCCCAACCGTAATTGAGTGCAAATGTCGGGCTGAAAATATTTGTCTTTTCACTTACCATTTTCAATGTTCTGAGAACGGCAGTTGCCGCATTTTTGAGCGGATAATTTGAATAAAGCTTAACCCTCTTATTATTTATTTCAGCTTCAAATATGTACATAAAACATCTCCCTTTCAGTTCCAACAATAATAAGTTAATTTTATAATATTGTTCGGATATTGTCAACAAATTTATAATATTATAAGCTCTTTCGGCAAAACCGCAAGATTAATACAGCCGTCTGCCGTTACAACAACCATATCCTCAATTCTCACACCAAACTCACCCGGAATATATATTCCCGGCTCGACTGTTACGACCATTCCGCTTTGTAAAACTGTATCGCTGTCCGGTGAAAGTGCTGGCTGTTCATGTATTTCAAGTCCCACTCCATGTCCTGTGGAATGTCCGAAGAAGCCCTCAAAGCCTGCCTGATAGATAAAATCCCTCACGATTTTATCTACATCACCGCATACGACACCGCCCCTGACTGCATCAAGTCCCTTTTTCTGAGCCTTGCACACTGTATCATACACTCTTCGCTGTTTATCGTTTACATAACCGAGTGCATAGGTTCTCGTCATATCACTGTGGTATCCTTCGTAAAGTGCACCGATATCAAAGGTTATGAAATCTCCCGGCTTTATTTTATTGTTTCCCGGTGTTCCGTGCGGCATTGAGGTTTTTTCACCTGCTATCACAATAAGGTCAAAAGACACCCCGTCCGCACCGAGCTTACGCATTTTATATTCAAGCTCCAAGGCTATTTCCCGCTCTGTCACACCCTCCTTTATGAGCCTGAGTGTTTCTGTAAGAGCCTCCTCGGTTATCCTCTGTGCCTTTATTATTTTATCAACCTCGGTTGAGGTTTTTGTTATTCTGAGTTTTGTTATGAGTTTATCAAGCTCATCTGAATGTATGCTTTCCGCACCGTTTTCGGAAAGAATATTATCAATATCTTCAGCAGCATTAAGTGTAAATGCCGAGCCTTCAAGCATAACCGAGCGGATATCATGTTTTTTTATTATTTTCCCGAACTCCGCAGAGAGTTTTTTGAACGGTACTACAACACAGCCTCTTGCGTTAGCCTCCGCTGCCTCCGCATAGCGGAAATCAACAAGAAGATATGCTTCCTCCCTTGTCAAAAAAAGATATCCGAGTGAAGAAATAAACTGAGTAAAATATCTCCTGTTTTCATTCGATATAATAAGAGCCGCATCAACGTCTTTAGGAAGCATTGATGCAAGAATCTCAAGAGAAGCGTTCATATAAATCCTCCCTTTCCATATTAGTGTTTATTCATTGCAGCTGTCTTTTCCGAAATATTCCGAAAATGCCCTGAGAGCGAGGTAATAGCTGTATTTTCCGAATCCGGCTATTGTTCCGACGCATACGGGAGAAATAACGGATTTTCTGCGGAATTCCTCTCTTGCACCGATATTTGACATATGTGTTTCAACAGTCGGTATATGCACCGATGAAATCGCATCGGCAAGTGCATAGCTGTAATGTGTCAAGGCACCTGCATTTATGATAATACCGTCCTTATTCCCGTATGCGGAATGTATTTTATCTATAATATCGCCCTCATGGTTGGACTGATATATTTCAATATCAATATCCATTTCCTCCGCCCATATACGAACGTCACTATTTATACTTTCGGCATTTTCGGTTCCGTATGTGCTGATATCCCTTATGCCCACCAAATTAAGGTTGGGCCCAAGAATAAAAAGTATTCTTTTCATCTTCATTCCCCCCGACTCTGTAAGTAATTTTTATATGTCTCTCATCAAGCTTATCCCTCACCGACTCAATCATTCTTTCAAATGCTTCATGCCATTGATATTTGAAAACAACCTCTATTTTGTAGGTTTCAAATTCAATATCACCGAATTTTTCCTTCCACCCTTTATTATCTATAAATCGGATATATGTATTGAGCTTTTTCTGAAGATATTTCAAATGCTGCACCTGTTCCACAAGCCATGTAAAGTGATCGGAAACAAGCATAACCAGTTCACTGCCGTTTGCCGCCATAGCATCAATTACATCAGTCTGACCTATTGACATAGCCTTCCCCCCTTTTCATTATACGCAGTTTTTTTCTAATATTCTTTTCCATACCTCTTCTGATTTTTATACTAAGTCCATGCTCCTCCGACTGAGGAATGAGAAGTATTGATTTCATTCCGGCAAGGTTTGCCCCGAGTACATCCGTATATATCTGATCACCTATTACCACAACGGATTTAGGCTTTTCCCCGAGCTTTCTTTTTGCTCTGTTAAATCCGAAAGGAAACGGCTTCAGGCTCATTGCCACGCAATCAAGCCCAACAGAATCGGAAAAAGGCTTTATTCTTGAATTAAAATTATTTGAGCATATAACTATCGCAAAACCCTCCGCTTTCATTCCATCTATCCATTTCACGACACCCTCATACGGTGTTTTTTCAGTCGGTGGAGCAAGTGTGTTGTCAACATCAAGCAAAACAGCGTCTATATCCATCTGCCGCAAAAGCTCCGGAGTTATATCCGTAACCCTTTCCATTGCTATTGTAGGAGTAAGTATCCCCAATTAATCACCTCCATAAAGCTACTGACTATACAAAAAAGGATATCCCCATTCAAGCCTGCTCTGCCGAAGCAGACAGTCACTCTTTGGAAATATCCTCCTGATTTCTGTGTACAACTCGGATTATTTGTACTTGCGCTTACGAGCAGCTTCAGATTTCTTCTTGCGCTTTACGGAAGGCTTCTCGTATGCCTCTCTCTTACGAACCTCAGCGATAACGCCGGCTCTTGCACACTGCTTCTTAAACCTTCTGAGTGCACTCTCCAGAGATTCATTATCCTTGATTCTGATTTCTGCCATTTATCTTCCCTCCCATCCGCCATAAGGCAGGGGTTTGTGTCATTACGATACCCAAATATTATACATTATTCATATACCACTTGTCAACACAAAAATCTAATAAATTTCTATTACCGTCTATGTTCATATTGTATAAAAATTATGCTAATTATTATACATTCTCGAAAAAGATTAACTAAATCGGGAATTTACGATTTTTTTCCGCACTCATGTCAGAAAATCCTTCAGCTTTTTGCTCCTGCTCGGATGTCTGAGCTTACGAAGTGCTTTTGCCTCAATTTGTCGGATACGCTCTCTTGTAACCTTGAATTCCTCTCCGACCTCCTCAAGAGTTCTTGCTCTGCCGTCCTCAAGACCAAATCTCAGGCTGAGTACCTTTGCCTCCCTTGGTGCAAGCGTTCCAAGAACGGCATTTAGTTGCTCCTTTAGCAGTGTGCTTGATGCCGCATCCTGCGGTGCGGGTGCATCATCGTCGGGAATAAAATCACCAAGGTGACTGTCCTCCTCCTCACCGATAGGTGTTTCAAGTGATACAGGCTCCTGTGCAACCTGCATTATCTCCCTTACCTTTACGGATGACATTCCAAGATAATCCGCTATTTCGTCGGGTGTCGGTTCGTGTCCCGTTTCGTGCAGAAGCTGGCTTGAGGCTTTTTTTACCTTATTGATTGTTTCCACCATATGTACCGGAATTCTTATCGTCCTTGCCTGGTCTGCTATTGCACGGGTTATTGACTGCCTTATCCACCACGTTGCATATGTTGAAAACTTAAAGCCCTTGGTATGGTCAAATTTATCGACTGCCTTTACAAGACCGAGATTACCCTCCTGTATAAGATCAAGGAACTGCATACCTCTTCCGAGATATCTCTTCGCAATACTCACTACAAGTCTGAGGTTAGCCTCGGAGAGTTTCTGCTTTGCTTCCTCATCACCGTTCAGTATCCTGATTGCGAGTTCTGTTTCCTCCTCGCTTGTGAGAAGCGGTACACTGCCTATCTCCTTGAGGTAGAGCCTTATAGGATCATCCATTGATATGCCCTCGGACAGATCCACAGGATTATCGACATCTCCATCGTCCTCCAAAGCAGCAAGCTCGCTGTCATCCAGTATAATATCCTCAACACCCTCCACTATTTCTATACCGTTTGTCTCAAGAGAATCATAAAATTTCTCCATTTGCTCGGCGTCTATATCCATTTCGGCTATGGCATCCAGTATCTCCTTATTTGAAAGATGTCCTTTTGCTTTTCCCATTTCCGTAAGCTCCTTGAGCACGGTTTTTTTATCGGGCTGTGTTTCGTTTATCATAATAACCTCCTGAAATAATTCTGCACTCTCCGTATAACAGCAGCAATGTATTTTATCTTAATTCTCCTACAATTTATCTTTTCATTCCGACTGCTGAAATTTTCACTCTACTCCATAAGACTGCTTATATCCCCCACAGAAAAATACGACTCGCTGTCAGCTTCTCCATTTCCGCTGTTTTCACTGTCACAGTATTGGGGTGCTGTTTTATCAATACTGTTAAAACGCTCAATTACTTCCTTAGCCGACTTTATCTTTTGTGTTGGTATATCCAATTTTACGGACAATTCCTCATCTGTCAATTCCTTGCCGTTTTCCCGCATACTCTTTTTATTTGCATCAAGAATCTTAGCAACGCTCTCGGCAAGCTCAGACGGAAGTCGGAGTGTTTCGGCTTCGGCATCTGTCAGCTCCATAATCCTCCTGCTTATCCTGAAAGCGGCATAGGCAATAAAGCTTATACTCATATTATAGTCAAATTCATCAGCCGCTGTCATAAGCTCCATATTTCCCTCCTGCACGAGGTCAAGAAATAGGATATTGGTGTTAGAATACCGATATGCTGTTTCAACAGGTATAAACATACAACATTCTATAAGTGTTTCCTTTTTATCCTCGTCACCGTCTGCGATATCAAATATAATATCCCTTTCAGCATTACCCGATAATACAGGCAAAGCCTCAATTTCCTGAAAATACAAGCCTATGGGATCCTCTCCCCTTTTTGTATTCGCACGTCTCTCGGTTTCCTTTGAACGCAGCTCCCTCAGCATATTTTTATAATGCTCCTCGTTAAAGGGATAATCCCTGTATGGCAAAATATCCACGCCTATATCTCTAAACTCACACAATATATCCAAAAATTTTTCTTCAGTGATTTCAGGATATTTTGCAAGCTCCTGTAATTTATCCACACATATCTGTCCGTCTGCCGAGGCTGTATATATCAGGTTATTGTAATATATTTCCGCCTCTGTATTTTCAAAATCGTATATTTCACTACTACCCATAATTCCTCCGTCAGCTAATCTTCCTTACGCCTTTAACTTTTTACTCCTGCTCGGGTGTCGCAGCTTTCGCAAAGCCTTTGCCTCGATCTGTCTTATTCTTTCCCTTGTCACCTTGAACACATCTCCTACCTCCTCAAGTGTTCTGGGTCTGCCGTCGTCAAGCCCGAATCTCAGGCGTATAACCTTTGCTTCTCGTGGGGTCAGTGTCGATAAAACCGCATTAAGCTGCTCCTTGAGCATAGTCTGTGTTGCTGCCTCCTGCGGGGTGAGTGCGGAATCATCCGGAATAAAATCACCGAGGTGGCTATCCTCCTCCTCACCAATAGGGGTTTCCAATGAAACAGGCTCCTGCGAAGCCCTCATCGCCTCACAAATCTTATCAACGGGAATATTAAGATATTCCGATAATTCCTCAACCGTTGCCTCGTGTCCGTTTTCATGGAGAAGCTGACTTGTCGCCTTTTTTATCTTATTGATTGTTTCTCCCATATGCACGGGTATCCTTATGGTCCTTGCCTGATCAGCAATGGCACGGGTTATTGCCTGTCTTATCCACCATGTAGCGTATGTTGAAAACTTGAATCCCTTTGTATGGTCGAATTTTTCAACCGCCTTCATAAGGCCGAGATTACCCTCCTGTATAAGATCAAGAAATTGCATCCCCCTGCCGAGGTATCTTTTTGCTATGCTCACAACAAGCCTCAGATTTGCTTCAACCAATCTCCGGCTTGCCTCTTCATCACCTTTTAATATTCTTTCGGCAATTTCAGCCTCCTCATTCGGCAGAAGAAGCGGAACCCTGCCTATTTCCTTGAGATATATCTTTACAGGATCATCTGTGAGAATAGCCGTATCAACAATTTCTGTGTCGTCATTATCTTCATCATCGGATATTTCCGTAAGCTCCTCGTCACCGAGAATTAAATCATCCAATGTTTCAACAATTTCGACTCCGCTTGATTCAAGTGCATCATAAAACTTTTCCATTTGCTCGGGATCTATATCCATATCACCCGTAGCATCAAAAATTTCCTTATTCGTGAGCTGCCCCTTGATTTTTCCTATTTCAATAAGATCATTCAGGACATCTTTCTTCTCACCCTGCTGTAAACTCATAAAAAATCCCCCCATCGTTACCCTTTATCCTTCATTTTTCTCAGCCTTTTGATATATTCATTAAGTTCCTCCGGTGATGACTGCTCTATCTGTTCAGGAGTAAGCCGTTCACGTTCATTTTCAAGAACCTTTACATACTCCCATGCAGCTGCGAAAGGATCATTTTCCCTCGGACGTACAGCTAAAATATCGGTTATTCTGCCCATTTCATCAATAGAAAAATCACCCGATATATCCTCAATGCCTATTTCCCTCCCTTCTTTTACCCTTTCTCTCAGAACTTCATATATTCTTCTGTTAAAGCTCGTAATAAAAAGCTCAGGATTCACATTTTTTACTATTTTACCGGCTACATCGGAATTTCTCAACATGACCGCAAGCAGTGCTTCCTCTGCCGATGCCGCCCTCAGTCTGAACTGCTTTTCCTTATTCATTCTGTCGTTTATTGCGGACAGTTCACTTGCTGCCTGTCTTTGTGCATCATTTCTCAATTTATTCTGCTTTCTGTGCAAATTTTTTTGCACGAGATTTGCAACCGCACTTTTCTCAACATTAAGCTCCTCTGAAAGTCTTGTTATATACACATCTCTCTCAACAGTATTATCTATCCCGGCAATAACAGGCACCACCCTGTTGAAAAACTCCACTCTTTGTTCAACGATATCGGTATTGAATTCCGCTCTCAGCTTATTAATGGCATATTCTATATCATTTCCCGTTTTTTCAAGCAGCATACGGAATCTTGTGCTTCCCTGCTCCCCGTAGGATTTTATAAATTCATCCGGATCCTTTCCGTTCGGTACTGTAAGAACCTTAACCCTCAGTCCTGTCGGGCGGAGGATCCCGATAGCCCTCTGTGTAGCCTTTTGTCCTGCCTCGTCCGCATCATAACATATAACAACCTCGTCACAATACCGTTTTATAAGCATTGCCTGCTCATTTGTAAGGGCTGTACCGAGTGTTGCGACAGCATTTTCAAACCCTGCCTGGTGTAATGCTATAACATCCATATATCCCTCAACAAGAATAAGCTGACCATTTGCCTTATTTTTGGCAAATTGCAGTGCAAAAAGATTACGGCTTTTGTTAAATACCGGCGTATCGGAGGTATTAAGATATTTAGGCTTGATATCCGTCATAATCCTCCCGCCGAATGCTATAACATTTCCACGTAAATCTATAATCGGAAACATTACCCTATCGGAAAATCTGTCAAACGGATAGCCTTTTTTGGACTGATTTGCAAGATTAGCCGATATAAGCTCACTTCCCGAAAAGCCCTTTGATTTGAGGTGATTAACAAGCTCGAAGCGGGATGTCGGAGAATATCCCAGCCCGAAATGTATAATTGTTTTTTCAGTCAGCTGCCTTTTTCTGAGATATTCGAGTGCCCTCTCTCCCTCCGGGGTATAAAGCTGCTTGTGGTAAAATCTTGCCGCCTCACGGTTGGCCTCATATATTCTTGTTTTCAGCCTTCCCATTCCGTCATCCCTGCCGTCCTCGGGAACGGTCATTCCGGCTCTTTTTGCAAGCAGCTTCACCGCCTCTACATAATCGAGATTTTCTATTTTCCTTATGAATGTTATAACATCTCCCCCGGCACCGCATCCGAAACAATGAAAAAAGCTGTTTTCAGGGGATACACTGAATGACGGCGTTTTTTCATTATGAAACGGGCAAAGCCCCATATAGCTTCTTCCGGATTTTTTCAGCTGTACATAATCGGATATAACCTCTTCTATTGCTGTTCGTGCCTTTAGCTCCTGTATAAACTGATCCGATATAGGCAATTCTTTACACTTTCCTTTCACACTTTCAAAATCGGA
Organism: uncultured Clostridia bacterium; assembly: GCA_947628595.1. GTDB lineage: Bacteria > Bacillota > Clostridia > Oscillospirales > Acutalibacteraceae > UBA1213. Next base: position 11,033 of record CANRAN010000024.1, read on the forward strand.
ATTATACCCCGAATTCACCTGACAATCCATGAATTCGGGACAAATATCCTCTTAAACTGTTCTATCGCATATCTGTCCGTCATGCCTGCAAGATAATCACACACAGCACGCTCCACTGATTCTTCCTCTGCCGTACGTCTGTTTTCCTCCGGCATAAGCTGAGGATGCTTGACAAAATATCCGTAAAGAAGAGAAATGAACTCCGGAACCTTTTTTTCCTCACGCTTTGCATACTCGTTACAATAAACATTGTTAGACATAAATTCATACAGACTGTCAAATACCTCCTGCACATCCTCTGACATTCCGAGATTTTCACCATCCGAGAACTCTATCAGTGAAAGCACAAGTGTATTTATCCTCTGAGCCGTGGTTTTTCCGAGAATTTCAGTTGCTTTCCTCGGCAGACTTTCCATTGATATTATGCCTGCCCTCACAGCATCATCTATATCATGGTTTATATATGCTATCCTGTCAGCTATCCTTACAATTCTCCCCTCAACCGTATCCGCCTCTTTTCCTGTTGTATGACATAATATTCCGTTCCTTGTTTCATATGTAAGATTAAGACCCACACCTTCCTTTTCAAGCTTATCCACAACCCTCAAACTTTGCTCATAATGCCTGAAGCCGCCCGGCACAAGACTGTCGAGTGCCCTTTCCCCGGCATGACCGAATGGGGTATGTCCAAGGTCGTGTGCAAGGGAAACCGCCTCTGTCAGATCCTCATTAAGCCTCATGGCTCGTGCGACTGTACGTGCAATCTGCGAAACCTCGAGTGTATGTGTAAGCCTTGTGCGGTAATGGTCGCCCTCGGGAGACAGAAAAACCTGAGTTTTATGCTTGAGTCGGCGGAAAGCTTTGCAGTGGATAATTCTGTCCCTGTCACGCTGAAACTCCGTTCGTACGGTACATTTCTCTTCATTTATCTCCCGTCCCTTGCTTTCCGAAGAAAGACAGGCATACCTTGACAGAATTTTCCTCTCAAGCTCCTCACTACGCTCACGTATATTCATAAACCACACCCCCACTTTAACACATAAAATCACTTCTATAAAAGTATACGCAAAAATACGACTAACACCTTTTATTTTTTTAAAACTTTTTGTATCAGTACAGAAAAATAACATGAAACTTACGTATTTTGATACATAAGTATTAATTTAAACAAAAAAACTATTATAATTTTTCCTTATTTGGGTATTATGCTTGAAAATACACCCGTTTTCTGATATTATAAAAACAAGGAAAATCAATGTAAGATTGATAAATATGAGTGTTATCGGCAGTCAAATAAAAAAATACCTCACTGCAAAGGAAATAACACAGGAGCAACTTGGTCAGTTGTTAGGGATAACAACACAGGCGGTATCAAAGTAGAAACGTGGCATAACACCCGATGGAAGCTGCTGCCCTCATCTCCGGCATGGGCGGACGGTCTGTATGTTGATTTTATGGGAAACGGAATATGACACTGTTCCCGGCAGGCAATACTACCGATACATCTTCTATCCAGAATTTATTTTTTCAATTACTGGAGGTTTTGCCGAAATAGCACACAATGATATCAATCATACCAAAATGCCTATTGGGGCTATTCAAGCCTTTTCAACAAAGTATAGGATCTCCTGTAAAAAATTTTTTAGAAAGGAAAAGCAGTATGATTACCCTTTAATTATATTGCAGGCTGTATTATGGATAATTTCAGTCTTTTATATCCGCAAAATAAAACATCCTCACCCGCCGTACTGACTGATGAGGCGTGTAATGATCTATCGCTTGAATATATCTGTGAGCACGTAACAGAAAGTGAATATGAGCAGAACATTATTATGAAAATGATGAAAAAGCTCGAAAGTGATCCGGAGATCATACGCTATCGCTGTGATATATTTGAGGATATTTTGAAATTTCCGACACTTCGCGATAAAATCAAGGAGCTTCTTGAGCAGCTTAATTATCTGAAGGAACTTGAAAGATCTGTTAAGGATAACACTGCCGCACCCATATGGCAGCTGATAAACCGCTTGCAGGAGCTTGATGTCTATGTAAACTGCATATCGGGAATAAATGAAAGTCTTTCGGAGAACAATATAAAATCCGAGGGTCTTATGCAGATGAAAGAATATGTAAGTTCCGTCTACAACGAAAGCGGCTTTGAATATCTTTATGAGGATATAAAGGAGCTTATGGGAGAGATCGGGCAGATAAGGAGTATTTC
>CANRAN010000025.1 GCA_947628595.1 uncultured Clostridia bacterium
GGAACTTTCTCGGCATAGCTTGAATATTCCCAAGAGCCCTGTACTGTAAATGCTGCCTTGCCCTCTTTAAATTCATTTGCTGCATCATGTCCGCCTGTTGCCAGATCTTTAGGATCTGTAAGGCTGTTATTTATGCAGAGATCATAGAGGTTCTTGAATTGCGGTAAAAATTCGCCTGTAATCGAAGCAGGTGTTTCAGTCCATGTATTGCCTGATTTCTTTTCCTCATAATAGTATTCAAGGTTAGCCATATGACCCGTGAAACGCCATGATGAGCTGTCGTCCATATCGCATGAGGTAAATGCATCAAAGCCAAGTTCGGAAGCACGACTGTGTATATCCTCAACAACCGTCTTAAGACTTGCAAAATCCTTGATGTCCTCAACCTTATGTCCTGCCTGCTCAACAAGTTTCGGATTTACTATGATACCGTAGCACTCATAGCAGTAACCCATTGCAGCAAGCTTATCCCCATCATAGATATTATACTCATCTGTGTTAAGCTCCTTGGCAACATCTGTATCCTTAAGATCAAGTGTATAACTGCTCCACTGCTTAGCCTTTGCCGGATTACCTACAACGAACAATGTCGGTGCATCAGATTTTTCCATTTCTGCCGAAAGCGTCTGATCGTAAGTTCCCGAAGCTGCTGTAAGGACTTTTACATCAACACCCTTTTCGTCCTTATACTTCTGTGCCAGTGACTGCAATGTTTTGTCTGCTTCAGGCTTGAAGTTAAGCCAATAAACAGAGCCACTGCCGCCCCCGTTGCCCGTGCCTTCAGCTGCTCCGCCACTGTTGCTTCCACTGCTTGCATCATTGCCGCTGCCACCGTTATCGCAGCCAACAAAGAAACAACCTGCCATAGCTGCCGCCATAGCTAACGCCAATACTTTTTTCAATTTCATTGTCTTTCGCTCCTTTAACATAAAATAATTAAGAATTGATATCGTTGAACTTAATAAAATATTCCGTCCCCAACGATAATTATTCCATGACAATCATAACATCATTTATAAAAATTATCAATAGTTTTTTGTTATTTTTTTTAAAAGTTTTTTACGGATTGTAATTTTTTTGTCGAATTATTATAAGTGACGCCATATTTTTATTACTAACAATACAAAATATCAATAATCGCTATCAATATGTTGTAATTATATATAAAAAAGTAACAATTATTAATAAAAAAATATTCATAATGACATATCTACAAAAATTAATCCGGTGTTCCGCCGCCATAATTATAATTTTCATATTCAAAGGCATCGTTATCCTCGTCATTTGGGTCAGCCTTTCCCCTATGAACATACCTCTCCGACACCTTTTCAAGTTCTGCTATCGCTTTGAGCAGATCTTCTCTTGCATCACCAAATTGATCGTTTCTCTTATCAAGTACCTCTATTTTTTGAATGTATGCAAGATACATACTTCTGCCGTCCTCGTCAAAATCGCTCCTTGCTCTTCTCCTCATTTCTGAGAGCTTTTCATCTGAAAAATACCTCATACTATCAACTCCTTGTAACTGGACATACTTTTCCTGAATATCATTATTTCAAGAATACACAAAGCGGCAGGAAATCATCCTGCCGCCGAACATTTTATTCCGATTTATTCTTCTGCATTTTCAACCTTTACACGATTCATTCTGCAATAACGTCTGACATTGGTATTATTCTTTGAACACGTTACTCTCAAAGTCCTGTTAGATCCGTTAAATACATTATTTTCGATCGTTGTAATTGTGTCAGGCAGCACAAGACTCTTCAGTGTACCGCAATTACTGAAAGCTCCATACTCAATAACCTCAAGATTATGAGGAATATTAACCGTCTTGAGTGAAGAACATCCGGTAAACGCATTTTTACTTATAACCCTGACAGCCTCAGGAATATTTACAGTTTTTAGTGCCTCACACCAGCTGAACACATTCTTTCTTATATCATGTACGCTTTCCGGCACAACTACCTTAACAAGCCTACGGCAACCACTGAACAGATTTTCCGGCAACTCCTCTATACCATCAGGAATTTCTATCTCCATAAGGGACTCACAGTTAAGAAACGTATGTTTTCCAAGATTCCTGACCGTTGACGGAATAACTATACTTTCCAATGCAGCACATCCGCTGAAGGTACTGTTCTTTATCTCCGTCAACCCCTCCGGCAGATTAACCTTCGAAAGCTTTTCACATCCCATAAACGCTCCTGCTCCTATATCTGTAACACCGGCAGGTATTTCGATATTTATAAGCTTTGTGCAATTTTCAAATGCTCTTTCGCCAATCTTTATAAGAGTTGACGGCAACTCAATAGACTCGACAGTATCGTTGGTAGAAAATGCACAATCCTCTATAACCTGATATCCCTCAGGGATCTGTGCATGAGCCGATCCCCTGTACCTCGCCGCATCACTGCTCGTAAATACTCGCGTTCCGGAAGGAATTGATACACTCTCTTTCTTTTCCTCTGCAACAGTTTCAGTATTACCATCAGGTATAGGTTCATTTGACGGAACGCCGACAGGAGTCTCATCAGGTATAGGCTCATTCGATGGTATTATTGGTTCTTCCATACGCTGCTTAACCTGTGTCTCGGGCTGCTCAGTTTTTTGCTGCACAGGTGCAGGCTGTTCCTCCTCCCGGATCGGCACCTGTTGTCCTTGTTGCATCGGCATTTGCTGTCCCTGCGGCATCCACGGGTTATATCCCCACGGCATTTGCTGCTGTTCTCCGGGCTGTCCGGGTACTTGCTGTCCCTGTGGCATCCACGGGTTATATCCCCATGGCATTTGCTGCTGTTCTCCGGGCTGTCCGGGCATTTGCTGTCCCTGCGGCATCCACGGGTTATATCCCCACGGCATTTGCTGCTGTTCTCCGGGCTGTCCCGGCATTTGCTGTCCCTGTGGCATCCACGGATTATACCCCCACGGCATCTGCGGGTTCTGATTAATATTCTGCTGATTCCATACAGATGTTTCGGATGACTTTGATTCTCCCGGAGCTTCTGTAGGTTGATTGATATCCTCTTTCTTCTCCTCTATCGGCTGCTCGTGATTTTCTTCACTCTCGGCCGACTTCTTGGTATTCTCAGCCTCTTCCGTATAATCATACACAGGTGATTCATATTTCGGTTCTTCCGGCTTTTCCTCTTTCTCCTGTGTACCCTCCGTGAAGTCATATACAGGTGATTCATATTTCGGCTCCTCCGGCTGTTCCTCTTTCTCCTGTGTACCCTCCGTGAAGTCATATACAGGTGATTCATATTTCGGTTCTTCCGGCTGTTCCTCTTTCTCCTGTGTACTCTCCGTGAAGTCATATACAGGTGATTCATATTTCGGTTCTTCCGGCTGTTCGGCTTTATCCGAGATTTGTTCATCAAGCTTATCGGCTGCTTCCTTTTCAACAGGTGCAGAATTTTCGGTAAAATCATATGCCGGAGCTTGAACCTTTTCTTCCTCAACAGGCCCCGGTCCTTCCTTGACCTCTTCCTGCGCATATGGTTTCTCCTCACCGGCAACAGGTTCATTCTGAACCGATTCTGTGAAATCGTTTTCGCTCTCCGTCGGTTCCTTATACCACACATCATCGGAGGAATTCGGTTCAGCGTGATAATCTCCCGACTGAAGAAGTCTCGGACCCTTTCCGCCCTCACCCGATTCATTTATACTTTCGGGTATCTGATACATATGAATATTCGGTGTAATTCCGAACATAGGCACATTCCAGTTCAAGGCATACACATACGTTTCAACGACATAGCAAGCCCATTTTTCCGCAATACAGGCTTCCTGCATAAGTACCTTAATCGACTGCAATATAGCTATACATTTATCAATTTCCGGCTGTGCGTGTGCAAGATACAAGGCATTACACACACCCGCCTCAAATGCATCCATAAAAAGCTTTCGTTCCTGCTTCAGGTCCGGAATAAGCTCCGCAAGAACTGTCTTGAGCTGCTGTCCGTCAAGAATCACATCAACTCCGTAGTTCTTTACTATGTACCTAAGTGCTTCCTTAGCACTCTGGAAAGTAATTTTATTTTCCTCCTGCTCAAGTCTTGCTCCGCAGAACGGGCAGGTCGTCATGTTGACATTACGTGCATTCGTTTTCCATTCACTGCCGCATTGTTTACACTGCATTCAATATCACCGCCTTTTGTGGAAATTCAACAATTAAAGAACTGCATCTCATATCCTGAAAATCCCTTCTGAATCTAAATTAAACAATACTACATATATAAATATACTAAATATTAAATGAAATTTCAATAGTTGTTACGAATTTTTTATTTATTTCCTATATTTCCCCATAGAAATTATGAGAAGTATGGAATAAAATGAGATGTTCCGAAATCTGCCCTCCGGCATTTCAAAAACATCTTCAACATTCCGCTATGAAATGGTAACCTAAAATCCCTGTATGAATATTATACTAAAATACTATAAAAAAATCAATGTTTTTATTGCACTTTTCATACCATATTTTATACAAAAATAACCCTTCATTTTTTATAACCCTTTTGTATGTGAAAAAGAGACTGCCAAAAACGACAGCCTCTTTAATATATTCAGCTCTTATGCCGCTGTTTTCAACGGCATAAGAAAGCTATGCAAACAGACTTCTATGAGCCGTTTTTATAACATAACCTTACGGATACCTGTTGTAAAATTATTCCATACAGGTAAAAAGTTATTTATCCTTTCCCGCACAGCAATCTGTGCAGCTTTCTCCCACTTCTGCCTCGAAATCATATTTAATCGGAACCTTTATGCTGATCTTCTGAACAAAAACAAGATGACAGGCATTGCAGTTCTTCTTACCTTTATCACATATTACTATCGGATCCCCGCAGCACTCTATTTCAACATTACCGACACGTACCTCCGGCACGATATCAACAGGAGTGGTTATATCTATAAAATGCTTGGAAAATTTTTTGCAGTCATCACATTTATCAGAGGGATATTCCGGATATACATCATAAGGATTATTCATATTTTACACCCGCATTTATAATTTTTTACAGCTAATACATCGCAGTTTCTTAAGGTTGCCCTTAATTTTAAAACTCCCTTGTTTTCGCTGCTGATATATAATATTCTGCGGCTGTAAAATATGTTACCCCATAAGCTTTTCGCAATAGTTCTTTACAGCCTTGTATAAAAACTGTGCTCCGCCCTCCGCAATCGCATCATAATATGCCGAAAAACGTTCATCTGATACATACATTTCAGCTATTGCAAGATGTGCCTCCGGGGAATATTTTCCGTCCTCCCAGAATATGCTTGCCCATTCCCCATGAAGCCTTGCCATTTCCATAGCTTCCTCACCTGTGGGATTCCCCAATGGCGCAAGCCTTTGCAGCATATCCTCGGCTTTTATCCTGAGTTCCTCGGATCTTTTCCATTTTTCCTCTGTAAGACCTGCGAGTATATCCGCACTCGCCTCATAGACATCCTCACCGTATTCCTCACGGATCTCGTCTCCGTAATTTTTCTCATTTTCCTCAAGAAGTTGTTTCTTAAATTCTTCAAAATTCTGATTTTTTTCCATACATCATTACCTACCTTTCAATTTTTATTGTTCTGCGCGAAAAAAATCAATTCATCCTCGTCATAAGGCTCACCTGTGCATATAAGATGCAAAAAGTCGTTAAAATTCCGACAAAGGATACTTGATTCCCTTGCCATACATTCTCTCGCCGCCTCCGGGCTTTCCCAATCCTCCGTCGTATATATATCCTCGTGGTGGATACTGTATATTTCCCCCGACATTACATCATAGAAAACCGGATAGCTTTCCTTGTAGAAATCACCCAGTGGTATATATCCGGCTTCAAGCCATGCTGTCATATCCCCGACTCTCTCGGAAAGCTTTTTCAGCCAATCATTATAGTCAATACCGCCATAGCTGTACAGCCTGAAATCAATCAACACATCGGCTTCATTATTTTTAACAGGAATATAGCAATTTTTCTCCCTCGAAAATGTTTCTCCGAATTGGCTTGCATATTTATCTCCGCAAAAATCTATATATACCGTCAGTTCAGGCAGTATGTAGCTTTGCAGGAACTCTCTGTATTCCTGCGGTAACGGATAATTAAGTGCGGACTCGATTTTTGAAATATCATCATCCCTCAGAAGAGATTTTTCAAGGGGATTATGTAAAAGTTCCGGCTCCCTTTTATGTAATTGTTTCAGATATTTTTCCGATTCCGTCATCGTATTGCCCCATTTCCAAACTTTATTGCAGTTGCTCAGTATTTCCGACCTTTGCAAACAATCTGCTTATTTCAAAGTATAAACCTCTGTGCTCCTTTGAACGAAGCCCCGGATCTGTTTCAAGAATTTTCCTTGCCGCTGCCTGTGTTTTATCTATCATATCTATACTTGACATACTTGCAACCCTAAGCTCAGGCAATCCGTGCTGACGTGATCCGAAAAAATCCCCCGGTCCCCTCAGACGCAAATCCTCATCGGCTATCTTAAAGCCGTCATTTGTCCTGCATAGTACCGAAAGCCTTTCCCTTGTATTATTACTCTGATTATCGGAAACGAGTATGCAAAATGATTTTTCCTTTCCTCTGCCCACACGTCCTCTCAACTGATGAAGCTGTGATAGTCCGAAACGATCAGCATTTTCTATCATCATAACGGTTGCCTCGGGTACATTTACACCCACCTCTATAACTGTTGTGGAAACAAGTATATCTATCTTTCCCCCGACAAACGCAGCCATAACCTCATTCTTATCGACAGGCTTCATTTTACCGTGTAAAAGACCTATACCATACCCTCCGAGAACTGTCTTTTTAAGCTTTTTGATATAATTTTCAGCAGATTCAAGCTCCGTTTCACTCTCCTCTACAAGCGGACATACAATATAGCACCTGTTTCCGTTATCTATGTGTTTTTTAATAAAGTTATATGCCCTGTTTCTTTTTCCGCTGTCTATGAGGTAGGTATCAATTTTCTGTCTTCCGGGCGGCAGCTCGTCAAGCACAGATAAATCAAGATCTCCGAATATCATAAGGGCAAGGGTTCTCGGTATAGGTGTTGCGGACATTACCATGATATGCGGATTTGCACCCTTTGAAATAAGTGCCGCCCTTTGTTTTACGCCGAAGCGGTGTTGTTCATCTGTTATCACAAGTCCCAATGAGTGGAAAGCAACATTATCCGATATCAAGGCGTGTGTACCGATAACAAGATCTACCTCCCCGTTTTCAAGAGCGTCATATATTACCCTCTTTTTAGCAACGGTAACCGAACCTGTCAGCAATGCAAGCCTTATTCCGCTGCCCGTAAGAAGCTCACTGAGTGATTTATAATGCTGTGTCGCAAGTATCTCCGTTGGTGCCATAAAGGCACACTGCATACCGTTTTTTATTGCCGTGTAGCATACAGCTGCAGCAACAGCGGTCTTTCCCGAACCCACATCACCCTGTATAAGTCTGTTCATAGGATATGCCGATTCTTTCATATCGGCAATACACTGTTCAATTGCTCTGCGTTGTGCCGCTGTCAGTCTGAACGGCAGAAGCCTTTCAAATTCACTGCTATAATCTTTGTTCACTATATGTGAGGTTTTTTCCTTTGTACCGCCGCCTTTAAGTCTTGCCATTCCAAGTTGCAAAATAAGCAATTCCTCAAATGCAAGCCTTTTTCTTGCATTCTCAACATCCTCGAAGCTATCGGGAAAATGTATTTTTCTTATTGCAAAATCAAGGGAACACAGACCGTATTTCTCAATTATATCCGCAGGAATAGGATCATTCATTTTTGGCGGCAGAAGCGACATTGCCTGTCGCATTGCAGCCTCAATCTGCTTTGTGGTAAGTCCTGCCGTTGCCGGATATATGGGGTGTATTCCGGCACTGTTTACGTCAGATACAGTTGGCGAGGACATTTCATAATTTCCGGAATATTTTTTAATCGTTCCGTAAAAAATAAATTCGCCGCCCTCCAAAAGCTTCTGATAAATGTATCTCTGATTAAAGAATGTTATCGTTATATTATCATAACCGTCACTTGCTATAAATTTAAAAATGATAAGATTTCCATGTATTCTTGCAGGCTTTAATGCCCTTTCTATGGCAGCTCTTACACAGCAAGGCGTATCCTCCGATACTTCCGATATTCTGCATGGATTGCTCCAATCCTCATATGTGCGCGGATAAAGTCTGAGAAGCTCCCCCACACTGCCTACACCAAGCTTATTATAAAGTATTGCCCTCGATGCTCCTATTCCCTTGAGTTTATCCACGGGCATATTAAAAAGTGAAGGCATATCATTCCCCCATAACCAATAATTTTCATAATACAGGCTCACATTTATAAAAACACGATAAAACCACAGTGCCTCCACTATAATCTTATCGTGATTTATACTATTTATTTTTATTCTACGGAAAGAATGAAATAATATACAGGCTGTCCGCCATCTATTATTGAAATATCCGCATCTATCCCTGTTTTTGCTCTTATTCCGTCAACAGCCGCACTTGCCTGCTCATCGGTTATACCCTCACCGTAAATCAGGCTTACATACGAGGTGTCCCTGCTGATCATTTCCTTTGCAAGCTTGACAACAGCTTTAACGGGATCCTTTTCCTTAATTGTAAGTTTACCGTTATTAAGGGCAATTATATCTCCCTCTTTTATTCTCATCAAACCATATTCTGAGTTCCTTGCTGCATACGTAACCTGACCTGTTGATACATTGGAAAGCGATGCGGTCATATACTCACGATTAAGGTCAGGTGTTGAATCCTCCGCATAGGAAAGCATAGCAGCAATTCCCTGCGGAATTGTTTTGGAGGGAATTATAATTACCTCTCTGTCTGTAACAAGCGGAATAACCTGTTCAGCGGATAGAATTATATTTTTATTATTTGGAAGAACAAAAACCGTCTTTGCCGGAGTCGCCATAACAGCACGGTATATATCGTCTGTACTCGGATTCATGCTCTGTCCGCCGTTTACAATATGGTTACAGCCAAGCTCCCTGAACACATCTTCAAGCCCCTCGCCTGCGGCTACTGCAACAAAGCCTACTTCCTGTTCAGGCTCAACAGGCTTTAGTTCTTCAAGCTTTTTCCTTGCCTCCTCGGCGGCTGCTTTTTCTTTTTCATATTTTTCGGCAGCCTTTCTGTGCTGCTCCTTCATATTTTCAATCTTTACGGTAAGAAGCTCACCGAAAGTTACAGCCTCTTCCAATGCCTTTCCGGGGTTTTCCGTATGAACGTGAACCTTTATGATATCCGTATCCTCGGCAACAACAACACAATCGCCGATCCCCTCAAGGTATGTCCTGAGTTCTTCGGAATCCTTTGACAGTTCCCCTGCCTTACCTATTATAAATTCAGTACAGTATGTATATTGTATATCCCCGTCAAATTCTGCCGCGGCATCTATAAAAAAAACATCCTCCAGAGTAGCACTGCTCGTCTGCGATATGCCTTCTTCCTCCTCAACAGCCTCAACCATAACACCGTCACGAAGAAGTGAAAGCATACCGTCCAAAATCATACATAGACCCATTCCTCCTGCATCCACAACTCCTGCCCTTTTAAGCACAGGAAGCATTTCCGGAGTCTTATCAAGAGCATCATGTGCAGCCGAGCAAACAGCACCAAGAACTATTATAGGGTCGTTATCTATTTCAGCAGCTGCCCTGCCTGCATCTAATGCCATTCTTGCAACAGTCAGTATAGTGCCCTCTGTCGGATTCATAACAGCCTTATACGCCATTTCGACTCCGACATGGAAAGCCGATACAAATGCATTGCCATCCATTTCCTCACAGCCGTCAAGACCACTCGCTATTCCCTTAAACAGCAAAGAAAGTATGACACCCGAGTTTCCTCTTGCACCTTTCAACATTGCAGAGGCTGCGATAGCCGCACATTCAGAAATGCTCTTCGCACACTCATTTTCGAGAGCCTCAACAGCTGCACATATCGTCATCGACATATTCGTGCCGGTATCCCCGTCGGGGACGGGGAAAATATTAAGAGCGTTGATACGCGCTCTATGCGATGATATATTATTTGCACCGGATATCAGCGCATTTTTGTAACCTGACCCGTTTATCATTTTCAGCACATCCTCATATAATTTTTATGCGAAATTATCCAAATATCATGGCGCTGTCAATACTGTGACAGATTCCCTATCCGGAAATTCAACAGACCTGTTAAGTTTGCCATGCCACAACACCGGTTTCATTGTAACATAAAAAATCCCCAATGTACATACCAATTTCCAAAATTTTTCTATAAAAAGGGGGATTTATCTAACCTCGACGATAAGCTTCATTGCGGTGCGGTCAACGCCATCTATTTCTATATTGGTAAATGCCGGAATACAAACTAAATCTATTCCCATAGGGGCAAGATAGCCCCTTGCAACAGCTACTGATTTAAGAGCCTGATTTGTTGCACCTGCTCCCACAGCCTGAATTTCAACACAGCCGTAATCCCTTACAACACCTGCAATAGCACCTGCCACAGAATTAGGCGATGATTTTGATGACACCTTAAGTATTTCCACCTTTAGTAAACCTCCTAATAATTTATCTTCCATAATTGCTAAAAGCGAATTATCAACATATATATAATAACCACAAAAGAAAGAATATGCAAGTACTTTCATAAAATATTCCGTTTTGCACAAATTTTCACCGAATTTGAATACATTTCAATGACATTGTCATCCCACTTCTCTCATCTATGTCAAATATTATGCAATCCATCCTACATGGACCACGGGCAGTTTCAAAACGGACAGGCAACTTTTCCCTAAATTTCCTGATAGCCAATGTCGGTTCCACACCTAATACGGACTCATCCGGTCCTGTCATTCCCACATCTGTGATATATCCTGTACCCCTACCGAATATCCTTTCATCGGCGGTTTGTACATGAGTATGTGTTCCGAATATTGCCGACACTCTCCCGTCGAGGTAATATCCGAGTGCAAGCTTTTCCGAGGTAGCTTCCGCATGAAAATCGACAATTATTATCTTTGTTTCCAATTCTCCTATTATCCTGTCCGCCTCATCGAAGGGATTTTCAAGACTCTCCATATATGTACAGCCAAGAAGATTAATTATTCCCACTCGGATACGACCCATATCGTATATTGTATAACCTCTTCCGGGTGTAGTCCTTTTCGGATAATTTGCCGGTCTCAGCAAAAACGGCGACTCATCATACATTCCGAAAATTTCATGGCGGCGGAAACTATGGTTTCCCCCTGTTATAATATCAACACCGCTTGAAAAAATATATTTTGCGGATTCGGGAGTAATACCGTTACCGTTGGCTGAATTTTCACCGTTTGCCACCACAAGGTCAATTTGTTCGGTTTTCTTAAGCTTCGGAAGTCGGCTTCTCAGAAATTCACAGCCGGCAGTTCCGACAACATCTCCTATTGCAAGAATTCTCATTACATTTATCATCCTGTCTGATCAATATTCATACATTATATTATTTTAATTTCATTTTATATAATTGTCAATGTTATTTCTATAATTTATATAAATTTTGTAAATACTTTTATCAGTCAAATGCCCAAAAAGCCGTTGTCCGGCTGTATATCTGTTTTTAAGCAGTTTACAGCCGGACAATGCCGATTATACATATTAATTATTTATTCAACACATCCGCAGCCGTGTTTCTTTCTTCCGTCTGACGGACAATTTTTCGGGAAAAATTGTCCTGTCGGGAAATCTATGCTGCTGAACAGCTCACAGGGATCCTCGGAATTTGAAATACATTCCTTCTTCGGTATGCAGAAATCGTAAGCGGGGATGAGCATTTGCACATCTCTTTCAAGCTGTACAACCGTAAATACACCGATTGATACGAGGACCTCCTTATTGCTTTCGCTTTGGACAAACTCTCCACCGTAACGATGCATGATACATTCGGGAATACGGCAGGGCGGCATCTGGCAGGATCCGTGCCTTTCGCTAAGTCTTGCCGAAAGTGCTATCGGCTCTGCAACCTGTACCACAGCTTTCGGGCAATTCTGACTCGCTGTTCCGACTCCGTCAGGTGAGTCGGGACAATCGGATGTAAATATTTTCACACTGCCCTCACTGCCGAAAAGCACCGCTCTCTTTGAAAATACCGCAAGTCCCTTAACAGGCATCGGCAGGGCATTAGGAGCCATAAACGCATCAAGACAAACATCAAAATAGAATGTCATATCTACCGCATAAAAGCCGTTATGGAACGGAACAGGCTGAAGATTCACCGCAACATTACACACATTGACGCTATTAAGGCGAACGCTTGTTGCCTTATCTATAAGACACTGTCCCGGCTTGGTAAGGTATACAGGGAGATCCTCCAGGCAATCCTTATCAAGGCATGAGTCGTAAATTCTCGGCGCATTTATGCAGACTGCCTCTTTTACATTTTCAAAGCTGAAATCTCCATCGCAGCCGATAATATTATCCGACATAATGTATTCCTCCTTATGATGGTTATACCACATAATATGCCGGATTAAAAAAATAGTTCATGCTCACCCTTATAATAGCGTACATAGCAACCTTTGCAGTGAAATAGGGTGAAATGTGATAATTCAAACAACCGAAAAAGATCGCCGCATCATTTTGCGTACTCTATTGCTCTGCTCTCTCTGATTATATTTACCTTTATCTGACCGGGGTACTCAACCTCTTCTTCGATCCTCTTACAAATATTCCTTGCGAGCAATACCATATCATCATCCTTGATAACCTCGGGCTTTACAATAATACGTACCTCACGACCCGCCTGTATTGCAAAGCTTCTTTCAACTCCCTCATAAGATGAAGCAACCTCTTCAAGCTTTTCAAGTCTTTTGATATA